>NZ_NERM01000069.1:0-2210 GCF_002215235.1 Rhodococcus sp. BUPNP1 | reverse complement strand
TGTCGACGGCACGTGAAAACTGACCACGGTATGGCATCTCAATTTTGACCCCCTGACCACCGATCCTGGCTGAAGTCGAGTCAGGAGGGACGAAGGGATGTTGTCCGTGGAAGATTGGGCCGAAATTCGTCGTCTGCATCGCAGCGAGCGGTTGCCGATCAAGGCGATCGCCCGGGTGATGGGGATTTCCCGCAACACCGTCCGCTCGGCACTGGCTGCCGACGGGCCGCCGAAATATCAACGTGCCAAGACCGGCTCGATCGTCGACCCGTTCGAACCCCGCATCCGGGAGCTGCTGCAACAGTTCCCCACGATGCCGGCGACGGTGATCGCCGAACGGATCGGCTGGGACCACTCGATCCGGGTGCTCAGCGGCCGGGTCGCCGAACTGCGTCCGGTCTACCTGCCGCCGGATCCGGCCTCGCGCACTACCTACCAGCCCGGGGAGATCGCCCAGTGTGATTTCTGGTTCCCACCGATCACCCTGCCGGTCGATCACGGTCAGTCCCGGACGTCGACGAAGCTGCCGGTGTTGACGATGACCTGCGGGTATTCGCGCTGGTTGTCGGCGGTGCTGGTGCCCACCCGCGGCGCCGAGGACCTGTTCGCGGGCTGGTGGCAGCTGATCGACCGTCTCGGGGCGGTGCCCCGGGTGCTGGTCTGGGACGGCGAAGGCGCGGTCGGGCGGCGGCGACACCGCCGGACGGAACTGACCCAGGACTGCCAGGGTTTCCGCGGCACTCTCGGGGCGAAGGTGCTGATCTGCAATCCCGGCGATCCGGAGGCCAAGGGCATCATCGAACGCAACCACGACTACCTCGAGACGTCCTTCCTGCCGGGTCGCTCGTTCACCGGTCCGGCCGACTTCAACCGGCAGTTGTCGGCGTGGGTGGCGGTAGCCAATACCCGCCGCAAACGGGTGCTCGGGTGCGCGCCGGCGGACCGGATCGCCGCCGACCGGCACGCGATGCTCCCGCTGCCGCCGGTGCCCCCGGCCACCGGGTGGCGCTTTGCGACCCGGTTGGCCCGTGATCACTACATCCGGCTCGACGCCAACGACTACTCGGTGCATCCGGCGGTGATCGGCCGGCGCATCGAGGTGGCCGCCGACCTGGCACGGGTGCAGGTCCGATGCGAGGGCACCGTCGTCGCCGACCACGTTCGGGCGTGGGCCAAACACCAGACCATCACCGACCCGGAGCACGTCAAAGCTGCTGCGGCCCTGCGCCGGAACCGCATGAGCGTGGTGCACCAGCCGGCCGAGACCGAGGTGCAGATCCGGGCGCTGAGCGACTACGACACCGCCCTGGGCATCGACGACTACGACGGAACGGTGGCGTGATGACGACCCACACCACAGCATCGGATCGGGACCTGACCGCCGAATTGAGCTTTCTCACCCGCGCCTTGAAGGCACCGACCCTGCGCGATGCGGCCGCACGGCTGATCGAGCGGGCCTGCTCCGAGAACTGGACCCACGAAGAGTTCCTGGTGGCGTGCCTGCAGCGGGAGGTCTCGGCACGAGAAAGCCACGGTGGTGAATCGCGGATCCGGTCGGCGCGGTTCCCGGCCCGCAAATCGTTGGAGGAGTTCGACTTCGATCATGCCCGGGGTCTCAAGCGGGAGACGATCGCGCACCTGGGCACGTTGGACTTCGTCACCGCCAAGGACAATGTGGTCTTTCTGGGACCACCGGGCACCGGGAAAACCCATCTGGCGATCGGGATCGCGATCCGGGCCTGTCAGGGCGGGCATCGGGTGTTGTTCGCAACCGCCGCACAGTGGGTGTCCCGGCTCGCCGACGCCCATCACAGCGGCCGGCTCGAAGCCGAGCTGGTCAAGCTCGGTCGTTATCCGTTGCTCGTGGTCGACGAGGTCGGCTACATCCCGTTCGAGGCCGAGGCGGCGAACCTGTTCTTCCAGCTCGTCTCGAGTCGTTACGAGCGTGCCAGTTTGATCATCACCTCCAACAAACCGTTCGGCCGATGGGGTGAGGTCTTCGGTGACGAGGTCGTCGCCGCCGCGATGATCGACCGCCTGGTCCACCACGCCGATGTCATCTCCCTCAAAGGCGACAGTTACCGGCTCAAGGGCCGAGATCTCGGCCGCACTCCTACCGGCCGAACCGCCGAAGATTAACCACCACCACCGACCCAGGGGGGTCAATTTTCAGATGCCGGAAAGGGGTCAAAATTCAGGTGCCGTTGACA
>NZ_NERM01000068.1:0-3381 GCF_002215235.1 Rhodococcus sp. BUPNP1 | reverse complement strand
GTCTCCGGTATTCAGGTTTGTCTTGGTCGATTAACCCTCTACCGGAGACCTCGCTCATTCAGTTGTCATGACACGCCAGGTGGGGCAGTGAATCCCTCGGCGGAACCACATTTGAAACACGGCCTAGGACGCGCTGCAGTGTCCAGGTCGGTGGCCCACACCACGGCATCGCCGTCCGCCGCGACGAGCACCGCCCCGATCAGGTCGAGGAGGGCACTTTCGTCATTGTCGATTCTTTTGGACAGAACTACAGCACCTGCTGCGGCGATCGCGACGCAGTGGTGGGCGCGTTTTCCGGCGTCGACGCCTACCGAGAGTTCGCTCGCGAAGTCCCTCCCGATCGGCCCTGTCGTGGTGCCTCCTTGCTTGACAGCCACGCCGGCACGTCCTACCCGCCAATCGGTGCGCGAGTCTCAATGAGTGGTTGAGCTGGCAGAAGGACAGCGGGTGCCATTCCCAGTGAGCCGTCGCTGCGGCAGGGAGACTCAGCCATGCCCGCTGTCCCAAGGAGGCGATCAAGACCCTACGTCCGGACCTCGATACCGCCTACCGCTACAACGTAAGGGAGGCGATCTCATCATCGACAAGGAAGGCCACTCTGCGATCGGCACCCTCGCCGAACGGCACAGCCGCATCGTCCGCGGTCAAGCCCCGGCAGGTGGTGTGTGACCTTGCCACGTGATTCCTCATCGTCGGATCAGGCGGTCAACGCGGGTGTCACCGTCTCGGCAGGCTCGGTGACGGTCTCAGCAGACTGGTTGCCGCGGGATCGGGCAAGGACGTCGAGGCCGAGATAGCGACGTCCTTTGATCCACTCGTCGTGCTGCTCGGCCAGCACCGCATGGACCAGTCGGATCAACGCCGTCCGATCCGGAAAGATCCCGACGACATCGGTGCGCCGCCGGATCTCCTTGTTCAACCGCTCCTTTATCCGGCCCTCGGGGCCGGATCAACCCCTAATGGTCGACTCGAGTCAGCGGTCGAGGCGATGGAGGTGGTCCGTCAGGGCGTCGGTGACGCAGTGGTGACGGGCGGCTTCCTCGAGCCAACCACGGTCGTGATGAGGTCACGACGGTCATGGCACCGGCTTTGAGCGTGCTCGTGGGCTGCCGACTGCTGATGGCGATACGTAGCCGATGTCGGTAGTACTGCACCTCCACAGGCTGTGTCTGTTCACTACTCCAGGTGGGAGCGTTTGGAAGTGTCGGTAGGAAGCCACGAGACTTCGCTGAGCCGCATCATCATGTGCACCGTGCGATCAGTCGGCGGGTGATGGCCCGTACGGTCCACGGTTGCCCTTTTCCGTAGGACAGCGGGATTCAAGATGGTTCGGACCGAGGCAGTTCGGACGCCGACCGACAGTGCGCGTCGAGTGCGCTGAGGTTGTAGGCGGCGAGTTCAGAGATTATACCGACGGGCGGCCTGGCCGGTTAACCGACCAGGTCCTCTGTGGAAGCGCACACAATGGGTGTCGCCGCACCACTTGGGCGAGCTGGTCGCACCTTCTCACTACATTCGTAAGTACACCCCTTCCCAAGGGTGCTTGGGACTGCTGCACGATCGGGTGACAGTTTCGGTCACGCAGCCTGTGCGGCTGGTGTGGTCATGATCGTCTCGAACTCGACAGGCGTCAATCTGCCGAGCCTGAGCTGACGTCGCCGGCGGTGATAGGTCCGCTCGATCCAGGTCACGATCGCAATGCGTAGCTGCTCGCGTGTGGCCCAACGCTGCCGGTCGAGGATATTTTTCTGTAGGAGCGCGAAGAAGGACTCCATCGCGGCGTTGTCGCCGGCCGCACCGACCCGGCCCATCGATCCGACCAGATCGTGGCGGGCGAGGGCTCGGACGAATTTCCGGCTACGAAATTGCGACCCACGATCGGAGTGGACCACACACCCGGCGACCGAGTCCCGCCGTGCTACTGCGGATTCGAGGGCGGCGACGGCAAGCCGGGACTTCATCCGATCACTGATCGAGTAGCCGACGATCCGGTTCGAGTAGACGTCCTTGACCGCACACAAGTAGAGCTTGCCCTCCTCGGTGCGATGCTCCGTGATATCGGTGAGCCACAACCGGTTCGGAGCCTCCGCGGTGAAAATGCGGCCGACGAGATCGTCGTGCACCGGTGGCCCGGAACGGCCGCTCTTCGAGCCACGTTTCTTGCCGAAGGAACTCCACCACCGGTTCTCGGAGCAGATCCGCCAGGCCGTGCGGTCCGACATCCGCTCACCGGCATCGCGGGCCTCGTCGGCGAGGAATCGGTAGCCGAACTCCGGGTCCTCGCGATGGGCGTCGAACAGGGCATTCGCCCGATACGCTTCCTCGAGTTCGGCGTCGGTGACCGGGTCGGCGAGCCATCGGTAGTAGGGCTGGCGGGCGAGCTCGAGGACCCGGCACGACACCGCGACGGGGATCCCGTCCGCGGCGAGCTGTTTCACGAGCGGGTAGAGCCTTTTCCCGGAAGATTCGCCTGCGACAGATACGCGGCAGCCCGGCGGAGCACCTCGTTCTCCTGCTCGAGCAGCCGGATGCGTTTACGTGCTTCCCGCAGCTCGGCGCTTTCACCGGCAGTGGTGCCGGGTGTGATGCCGTCCTCGACGTCGGCGGCGCGCATCCAGTTGGTCAGGCACGATTCGCTGATGCCGAAGTCCGCGGCGATCTGCCGCAGGTGCTGGCCCGGTTCGCGGTTGCGGGCCACACGGACGACGTCGTCGCGGAACTCTTTCGGATAGGGCTTGGGCACGGGGTCCATCCTTCCAGCAGTGCCTCACGGCACCACAGTTCAGATGTCACCTATCCGTGCAGCAGTCCCGTGCGTCCCTCGGCGTGTGTGACTGGTGGTGGGTGTGGGGGTTGTTGTGTGTTGTGAGCTGGGGTGATGGCATGTCCCGGTGTGGGGCCGGCGGTGGGGGGTGTGTGGGGTGCTGTTTTCGGCCTGTTTTTGAAATGTGTTGTGGCTCAATACTTGTTGTGAATCATGTTGGTGTGCAAGGTTTCACTGTTGTAATGCGCATGACTGTTCTGTGATATCGGGTTATATTCTTGGTGTGTAACGGAATTGGTGATTGGGAGTGTTTCTGTTCGTCTGGTGCTGTTCTGAGGTGTGGGGTATGATGGGAGCATGATGTCGGGACGGGGAGTCAGCAGCGCGGCAGTGGTGTGTGCGGCGCGCGTAGCGCGTCCCGGTCTGTCGATGCTCTCCGGTGTGGCATGTGAGGTGACGATGAAAAACGTTTGTTCACATGAAATCTCGCTGTCGAGCGGAGCGCAGCGACGCGGGCGACGGCAACGTGCACTGGACTGCCGCCGAGCCGCGCAGCGGCTCCTGAGCGGGGAGCGCAGCGACCCGCCCGGTCCCCGGCGCGGAGCGCCGGGGAGAGC
>NZ_NERM01000067.1:0-3563 GCF_002215235.1 Rhodococcus sp. BUPNP1 | reverse complement strand
CCCTGCCCCAGTTGCCCGAGCCCGCCCGCGGCCCGGTCGCCGATTCCCTGGCCGCGGCGCTGCAGGTCGCCGACCAGGCCGGACCGGTGGCCGCACCGCTGGCCGAGTTCGCCAAGGCCGCGTTCGTGCACGGCAGCGGCCAGGCCGCGCTCGCCCTGGCCGCCCTCACCACCGTCGGGGCGATCGTGCTGGCAGTACTGGCCCCCGGCCGCGCACCACGCCGCCGATACATCTCGACCATTTCCCCCGCAAAACACGCTCCCTTCTCGTGAAAGACGCCCGTCATGACGGCCTATCGCACGATCATCGTCGACACCGACGGATCCGACCGCTCCTACCGTGTGGTCGACCACGCCGCCGAACTCGCCCACGCCACCCACGCCCGGCTCCTGATCATCTGCGCCCGCCACCCCATCGACGCACGTGAGCTCGGGGCGGACCTCGACCGGCTCGGACCCGACGCCTACCAGCTACGCGGCACCACTCCCACCGAGGCCATCCTGCGGACCGCCCACCAGCACGCCCTCACCCACAACACACCCCCACACACCGATAACACCCCCTGACCTGTTCCGTAACCGGATCGGCCACCGGAACACCACGCAGAGCCAACGTCGGCCCAGCTCACCGGTGTTCCGTAGAGGTGTTCCGCTGACTGTGCCGGTCAGCCCCCGCTATCTGGAACACTTTCGGCATGGGTGAGCCGTTCCGCGTCGGATACTGCCGCTGCTCCACCGACGAACAAGACGTCGAGATCCAAACCGAGCAGCTATTGGCGCTCGGAGTGCCGCGTGAGCGGATCTTCATCGACAAAGGGTTCTCCGGGACCACCCGCAAGAACCGGGCCGGGCTCGACAACGCACTCGCCGCCGTCACCTCCGCCGCGGCGGCCATCGACGGGCGACAGGTAGTGCTGACCACGCCGAAGTTCGACCGATTCGCACGCAACATGGCCGAAGCAGGCCAGACCCTGACCGAACTGCGCGAGCGCGAGGTGCTGTTCGGACTCGGGAGCTCGATCTACGACTGGAACGACCCGTTCGGCAAGCTCTTCCTGCAAACCTTGGCCATGGTCGCCGAATTCGAGGCCAACCTCAACCACCTACGCACCCGCGAGGGCATGGCCAAGGCCCGCGCGAAAGGCAGGCTCAAGGGCAAGCAGCCGAAACTTCCTCTCACGGCACGGAAAACAATCCACCGCCGCTACCACGACCCCGCCGACGACGCGAGCCTGGCGGACCTGGCCGAGGAATACAGCGTCGGCCGCTCCACCATCCACCGCATCGTCAGCAGTGCTGCACCACGAGCCTGAGAATTCACCAGCCTGTCGTCAGGATCCCGCTACTTTGCACTTCCTGACAACCTTGGGTTGCGGGCCCTTACGTCCCACACGAGTTCTGGCCCGAATCGGATCGTCGGCGAGCTGGGCGGATACGCCGCGCCCGCCAGGAGCCGGTGGCGAGACAGACGATCGTTTCGACCCAACAGGCCGAGCGGATCACCGACCGGGCACTACGCCATATCCGCCCGATTTTCGGCAAATGCTACGGCTACCCCCGCCTACCGCATGATGCGCGCACTACCCACTGCGGCCCAGCACAACGACCTGGACACCGAGCGAGAACGCCGCACAGCAGAACATGAAAAAGCCGCAGCGCAGGAACGCGGCGAAGCCGAAAAAGCCAACCAGACCTGCTGGCTCTGCGAAGAACGACGAACCTGCCTTCTCCGCCCCCAAGGGTGGGAATGCCGACAGTGCCGCGAGATCCGCTGACACACGGCCCGAGCCGGACGCCCCTCACGGCCCCGGCTCGGGCCGCCGCCATATCCGCCACACCCGTACGGTCTGCCACCACCGCGAGGCCGGCCGAGAACCGAACCCGAAGGAGCGGCTGCGCCGCACAGACCCCACCGCCGACCACGAGCCCGACGCGAATCCCAGCGGCCCCCCTGTGCACGACCCCCACCGATAGTGTTGGATGTTGGCTAGCGTCACGCACCAGCCGACAGGACTGGAAACCCCGCGAACGCAACCAGATTCAACCCACCACCCCCACCCCAGTGGCAGCGGTGGCCGACGGCCAGGGCATCGAGCCCTGGCCGTCGCCGTTCCATCCACCACTGACATGAAAACCGCACCTGAACAGATGCAACACCACCCAGTCCACAACAGTCACGAAACCACCATCCGATAAGAACCAAAAAAGCACGCTTTATGAATCAGAAGTGATGTATTATTGCATCAGGAAAGGGAGGCCATGAGTTCGAAAACCATTCTGATCGGCAACGAAAAGGGCGGGGTAGGCAAGACCACCACCGTGCTCAACGTCGGTGAAGCCCTCGCCCGTGCCGGCGAAAAGGTGCTCCTGGTCGACCTTGATCCCTCCGGCAACCTCACCCACACCCTCACCAAGTTGCAGCCCGACCTCCGCGCCGCAGCGAAGGTGACCGCCGATCACATCGTCGATATAGACCCGGAGACCCGAAAGCCCGCTGCCGAGGCGATCCTCGATGCAATACGCCCCGGCGTCGATCTCATCGCCGCCCCTGCGAACGCGGCCCACCTCATCGCCGCCGAGAAGAACATCACCAACGATCCCATCGAAGGCCCCCACGTCCTGCGGGAATCACTCGAGCCGATCCGTGACCGCTACGACTACATCCTCATCGACTGCTCCCCCACGCGAAATGCCCTCGAGATGTGCGCGCTCGTGGCCGCTGACCAACTCATCGTCCTCAACGAAGCCCATGACTTCAGCATCGCGGCCATGCAGGGCGTGACCTCGTACGCCCAGAGCATCAAGAAGCGGCACAACAGCACTCTGTGGGTCCGCGGCACCATCCTCAACAAGGTGCAGTCCGGAACGGTCCTCGCTCGCGCCTGGACCACCCAATTCACCGAGGCCGGCATCCCCGTCCTCGGCAGCGTCCGATCCGCCGAGCCGATCAAGAGGGCCGTCAACGACGGAGTATCCCTCGCCGACACGAAGGACGGTTGGCGTCACGCCTTGGTCTATGACGACCTGGCCACCACCATTACCCAAAGGAAGAAGTCATGAGCGACATCCGCAGCATGTTCGACGCCGAAGCTCCCGACGAGGACGTCCCGGCACGGTCCGCAGCACCGAAGAAGATCGTGCAGCAACCCACCTTGACCCGGCGCACGTTCACCCTCGCCGAATCCGTCATCGACGCTGCGACCAACGCTCAAAAGGGTCTGCGCGGTGTCTACCCCGGCGCACACGGCAGTCTCAACAGCTTCATCGAGGCCGCCATCGCCGAGTACACCCACAAGCTCGAAGAGGAATACAACGGCGGGGAGCCCTTCCCCGAGGTGGAGAAGGTGCGTCGGCGCAAAGCCCGCGGCAGCAAGAACGACAGCACCGACGAGGACTGACCGCACCACAGTCCAACCGTTGAAGGCCCCGACCTCCTGGTCGGGGCCTTCGGTCTATGCGGGCCTCGTGTACAGGCACAGAAACTCCCGGCCCGACCCACATCGCTCTACCGATCCCCGGGGGCTCCGCCCCCGGACCCCTGTCCCTCCCTCCCAAGGTTCCCGC
>NZ_NERM01000066.1:0-4365 GCF_002215235.1 Rhodococcus sp. BUPNP1 | reverse complement strand
CCAGCGAGCCGTCCACCGAGGCTCCCGCCCCGGCCCACGTCGCAGTCTGACCGATCCCCGGCACGAAGAAAGAGAACATCATGAGCCGCAAGAACGTCGTCGTCGTCGGACACGGAATGGTCGCCCACCGCTTCGTCGAAGCCCTGCGCGTCCGCGACGAGCAGAACAGCTGGTCGGTGACCGTGCTCGGCGAGGAGGCCGACGCCGCCTACGACCGCGTGGGACTGTCGTCCTACGTCGGAGCCTGGGACCGCAAGGAACTCGCCCTCGCCGGAAACGATTACGCAGCAGACGATCTCGTCGACCTGCGTGTCGGTACCCGCGCGGTGGGAATCGACCGCGCGGCCCGCACCGTCACCACCGCCGGCGGCGACGTTCTGCCCTACGACAGCCTCGTCCTCGCGACCGGCTCGTACCCCTTCGTGCCGCCGGTGCCCGGCCACGACCTGCCCGGTTGCTTCGTGTACCGCACGCTCGACGATCTCGACGGCATCCGCGCCGCCGCCGAACGCGCCAAGGCCGCCGGCCTCGCGGGCATCGTCATCGGTGGTGGCCTGCTCGGACTCGAGGCCGCCAACGCGCTGCGCCTGCTGGGAGTGACGCCGCACGTCATCGAGTACAACAACCGGCTCATGCCCGCTCAGGTCGACGAGGGCGGCGGCCGCGTCCTCGAGCGTCTCGTCACCGACCTCGGACTCGTCACCCACACCGGCGTGGGCACCGAGAAGATCGAGTCCGGACCGGAGGCGCTGCAGGTGACCCTGACCGACGGGACCGTCCTCGAGGCAGGGCTCGTGATCTTCTCAGCCGGCGTCCGTCCCCAGGACGAACTCGCCCGCGAGGCCGGACTCGAACTCGGCGGCCGCGGCGGGGTGCTCACCGACCGCACCTGCCGGAGCACCTCGGACGAGGCCGTCTACGCCATCGGCGAATGCGCCGCCGTCGAGGGCACCTGCTACGGACTCGTCGCGCCCGGCTACAGCACCGCCGAGGTCGTCGCCGACCGGCTCGTCGGCGGTACCGCCGAGTTCCCCGGCGCCGACCTGTCGACGAAGCTCAAGCTGCTCGGTGTGGACGTCGCGAGCTTCGGTGACGCCCACGCGACGACGCCCGGCGCCCTCGAGGTCGTGCTCTCCGACTCCGCGAAGGGCACCTACGCCAAGCTCGTCGTCTCCGACGACGCGAAGATCCTGCTCGGCGGCATCCTCGTCGGCGACGCCTCCGCCTACGGCAACCTGCGACCGCTCGTGGGCCGCGAACTGCCGGGTGATCCGGCCACGCTGATCTCCCCGGTGGGGGAGAAGCCGGGCGCCGGTGCGCTACCCGACGACGCCGAGGTGTGCTCGTGCAACGGTGTCACCAAGGGCGCGATCTGCGGCGCCATCTCCGAAGGTGCCTGCGACATCGCGCAGATCAAGTCGTGCACGAGCGCCGGCACCACCTGCGGCGGTTGC
Organism: Rhodococcus sp. BUPNP1; assembly: GCF_002215235.1. Classification (NCBI taxonomy): domain Bacteria; kingdom Bacillati; phylum Actinomycetota; class Actinomycetes; order Mycobacteriales; family Nocardiaceae; genus Rhodococcus; species Rhodococcus sp. BUPNP1. The sequence continues at coordinate 2,911 of NZ_NERM01000066.1, read as the reverse complement.
CTCCCGAGCATCAAGCAGCTGCTCGCCCAGTCGGGTGTGCAGATGTCGAAGGCCCTGTGCGAGCACTTCGAGCAGTCGCGCGCCGAGCTGTTCGAGGTCGTGCAGGCTACCGGCATCCGCACCTTCTCCGCGCTCATCGCCCAGTACGGCACCGGACACGGTTGCGACATCTGCAAGCCGGTGGTCGCCTCGATCCTCGCGTCCACCGACTCCGACCACATCCTGCACCCGAAGCAGGCCGGTCTGCAGGACACGAACGACCACTTCCTCGCCAACATCCAGAAGAACGGCACCTACTCGGTCGTGCCGCGCATGCCCGGTGGCGAGTGCACCCCCGAGCAGCTCATCGTGATCGGTGAGGTGGCACGCGATTTCGGTCTCTACGTGAAGATGACCGGCGGTCAGCGCATCGACCTGTTCGGCGCTCGCGTCGAACAGCTCCCGCAGATCTGGAAGCGTCTCGTCGACGCCGGCATGGAATCCGGCCAGGCCTACGGAAAGTCGCTGCGCACCGTCAAGAGCTGCGTCGGCTCCACCTGGTGCCGCTACGGCGTGCAGGACTCGGTCGGGATGGCCGTCGCCCTCGAATTGCGTTACCGCGGACTGCGATCGCCCCACAAGCTCAAGATGGGTGTGTCGGGTTGCGCCCGTGAATGCGCCGAGGCACGCGGCAAGGACGTCGGTGTCATCGCGACGGAGAACGGCTGGAACCTGTACGTGTGCGGCAACGGCGGCCAGTCGCCCAAACACGCACAGCTCCTCGCCGGCGGTCTCGACGACGAGACCCTCGTCCGCTACATCGACCGGTTCCTGATGTTCTACATCCGCACCGCCGACCGGCTCCAGCGCACCGCTCCGTGGCTCGACGCACTCGAGGGCGGTCTCGAGCACCTCAAGGAGGTCGTGTGCGACGATGCCCTCGGGATCGCCGACGATCTCGAGGCCGCGATGGCCAAGCACGTCGAGGGCTACAAGGACGAGTGGGCCGGCGTCCTCGAGGACCCGGAGAAGCTGGCGCGGTTCGTCTCGTTCGTCAACGCGCCCGAGCAGCCCGACCCCACCGTCCGCTTCGACGACAGCGGCCCCCGCAAGGTCCCCGTCCTCGTGGGTATGCCGGGCATCGGACCCGGAACCGGGGCGTGACGACCGCTTACCCCGAGGGAACGAGCGGGTAACGCGCTCGAAACACCCGGCACCCAAACTTCAGGACAGCAGTTTCAAGGAGGACAGCGATGACCGTCATCGAGACGCATACGGTAGGGGGATCGACGCGCGACAGCGTGTTCGACGGGCGGCTGGAATGGACCTCGGCCTGTCCGCTCAGCCATCTCATTCCGGGCCGCGGCGTGGCCGTGCTGCTGCGCGGCGGCGAGCAGGTGGCCCTGTTCCTGCTCGACGACGGAACCCTGCGCGCAGTGGGCAACTTCGATCCGTTCGGCCGCGCCGCGGTGATGTCCCGCGGCATCGTGGGCGACCGGGGCGGAGAGTCCACCGTGGCCTCGCCGCTGCTCAAGCAGGTCTTCTCCCTCGACGACGGCCGGTGCCTCGACGATCCGTCGGTGCGTCTGCCCGTCTACGAGGTGCGCGTGTGGGCGGGAGTCGTTCAGATCCACAGCCTCGTCCCGCGCGACCGGCGGCACGAGGATGCGACCGGAGAGGGTTCGTGAGCGACGACAACGCGCCGCTGCGGGGATTCACCATCGGCGTGACGGCAGCTCGGCGTGCCGACGAGTTCGCCACGCTCCTCACCAGGCGTGGGGCCGAGGTCGTGCACGCCCCCGCCATCCGCATCATCCCGCTGTCCGACGACGACGAGCTCGAGCGCGTCACGCGCTGCATCGTCGCGCAACCCCCGGACATCACGATCGCCACCACGGCGATCGGGTTCCGAGGGTGGATGGGTGCAGCGGAAGGCTGGGGACTCGCCGACGACCTCGCGCAGGCACTCGGCTCGAGCCGGATCCTCGCCCGTGGCCCGAAGGTCACGGGCGCGATCCGGGCCGCCGAACTCCGCGAGGAATGGTCTCCTTCCTCGGAATCGTCCGCCGAGGTGCTCGAACTCCTGCTGAAGGAGGGCGTCGCCGGCCGCCGCATCGCGGTGCAGCTGCACGGCGAGCGCACCGAATGGGAGCCCGGGACCGACGTGTGCGAGGCGCTGCGCGCTGCGGGTGCCGACGTCGTGCCCGTCCCGGTCTACCGGTGGACGGCCCCCGAGGATCTCACCGCGCTCGACCGGATGATCGAGCAGATCGTCGAACGCGGACTCGACGCCGTGAGCTTCACCAGCGCACCGGCCGTCGCGTCGATGCTCATGCGGGCCAAGGAGACCGGCTGGCTCGAGCCGATGCTGCGGTCGTTGCGTACCGGCGTCACCGCGGTGTGCGTCGGTCCCGTCACCGCGGCACCGCTCACCGAACTCGACGTGCCCGTCAGCATGCCCCACCGATCCCGGCTGGGTTCGCTCGCCCGGCACATCGCCGAGGAACTTCCCCGGCGGGCCGTGCGCATCGAGGCCGGCGGTCACGTGCTCAGCCCGCGAGGGCGCTGCGTGATCGTCGACGGCACCGTGCGGTGCCTTCCCCCTGCCGGGATGGCCCTGATGCGCACGCTCGTCGCGCGCGCCGGTCTCGTCGTCTCCCGCGAGGAACTCCTCGCCGCACTGCCCGGGGGTGGCGGCGACACCCACGCCGTCGAAACCGCGGTCGCCCGAGTGCGCTCGGCTCTCGGCGCACCGGCGATCGTTCAGACCGTCGTCAAGCGTGGCTACCGCCTCGCCGTCGACCCGGAAGGACTCTCAATGACAGTGTCAAGCAGCAACTGCAACCGAAGCCGGGTTGTCGATGCTGAATTCTCGGCCGTCACGCAACAACGCCCACAGAACATCGACCAGGCGCCGGGCCAGGGCCAGTAG
>NZ_NERM01000065.1:0-4632 GCF_002215235.1 Rhodococcus sp. BUPNP1 | reverse complement strand
GATAGTGCCCCGTGGAGTGGTGGACTTCGGATCGGCTCTGCAGTAGACGTAGTGATCAACGAGTCGTGCTGGATACTATGCTGTTTCGCTCGAGCCGGTCAACGACAACGCCGGTTCGGTAGCGTGCTGTTTGGCGGCGATCACCGCCCGGAGCTCGTCCATGCTCACATCCGAGACATACCGGCGGGTGACCTGCCACTCGTCGTGCTGCTCGATGACCACCGCGGTCGCCAACCGGAGGAATGCCGCCGGGTTCGGAAAAATCTCCACGACGTCGGCTCGACGCTTGATTTCCTTGTTCAACCGCTCAATTATCCGGCCCTCAGGGATGAGATCAACCCTGATCTCACATCGAGTCAGCGATCGAGACGCTGCAAGTGGTCGGTCAACGCCTCAGCGACACGATGATGCCGGGCAGCTTCCTCCTGCCATCCACGGTCACGAGCATCGGCCTCGAGAGCCTGGATGTCGGTGCGTTGCGCCTCGAGCGCGCCACGGAACTCCGGTCCGGTGACGAAGTTGTCGCAGGTTTCGCAGATGTTGGCATAGGGACACGCACCCGCGCTCTCGTGACGGGAACAGTAACCGTGGGCAACACGAGTTTTGAGCATCTCACTGCCGAGCCAACTCACCGCGTCGGGGACGATCGGCTTGCCGACCGGAGTGAGCGTGAACCGCCGTCGCATCTTGCCCATCGCCTGGTCGTAGGCATCACGCAACGTCGGTGACGCCAAAGTGGCGTAACGCAAAGTCATCTGCGGAGTGACATGCCCGAGCAATGCCATCAGCGCCTGCAGGCTCATCCCGGCGTTGGCGAGTTCGGTGGCCCAGGTATGCCGCAGCTGGTGCGGAGTCACCACCAACGGCGCACCCCAGGCCCCGCGCAGTCCGCAGGACTCGACGGCAGCGAGCAGTCCGTTGCGCAGCCGGGTCTGGCTGAGACGGCGACCGTGCGTGACGAACAGGAAATCGGTCAGCTCTCCGGTGCGGGGATGCGGCAGTGGCCGACACGCACCACGCCCGGTTGTCCACTGATCCAACGCGGCGATGGTAGTGGCCGAGAGTGGGACCATGCGTTCGGTGGCGAGTTTGCCCAACGGCACTTTCAACCAGGTCCCGGCGGCGCCGTAGTCGATGACGCTGCCGAGTTCGAGATCGAGTAGCTCTCCGACCCGAAGACCGGCTCCGCGGAGCACCGTCAACCCGATACGGGCGAACGAATCATCGAGTTGGGAAACCGCATTCATCACCGCGGCGTCGATGTCGGGTGGCAGTGCCCGCGGAAGCGGTTGGTCGAGTTTGGGGACGTCGGCGGCGAAGACCAGACGGCGCGGTGGTGCCTGTTCCCAGCCCCATTCGGTGATGTCGTCGAGCAGGTTGCGCACGCTCAGTACCGTCGATTGGATTACGGCCTTCGAGATGGTGCGTCCGGCGCCGGCGGCGGCGCGTTGCCCCCGCCAGGTGCGGGTGCGATTCCAGACAAGGAAGCCCTCGATGTGACTGCGATCGAGATGCTCGAGGGAGGTGACCTCGGGATGAGCGGTGGTGAGGTAGTCCGCGAACGGCAGCAGGTCGTTGATCAGCGATTCGGCCGATTTCGGGCGGAGCACCGATGCCCGGACGGTGACGTAACGCAACAGGGCCTCGCGGATCGGATCGGCCATCGGGGCGTCGGCGAAGCGTTGGGCGTAGGTGCGGGCCCACGGTCGGCGCCGTGGTGGGGTGTCGACGATGCGGGCCTGAAACAGCATTTGTCGCAGTCCCGCGATACGGTTGCGGTAGGCGCGTTTCGATGTATCCGGGATTGACTGTGTGGCAGCCAATGCGGCGTCGAAGTCGTCGACGGTCTCGGCGCTCACGCTGCTGACGGAACCGCCGTGCCAGGCGAGCAGCACCGCCAGGCACTCGCCGAGGACGGTCTCGACCCATTGCGGTGTCCACCCCAAAACCAGGCCGGCGGCCCGGACCGCGGCGAACCCGTCCGGGTCGCGGTCCTCGACGGCCCGGCCGAGTCCGGTGAGGTTCTTGACGGCCGCGAGTTCGAGGTCGAGCCGCAGGTTGCCGCGTCCGATGAGGTGACACAGCAGTGGCCAGGCCCCGGTGCGGCGTAGTTCGGCCAGCCGGTCGGCAGCGGGTCGGGTCATCCAGTCCCGCAAGTCCGGATGCGTGGTGAGGAAGGTCGTCGCGATGAGGGTGCGAGCGCGCACCGACCTGTCGCTGAGCTCGAGGCTGGCGACGTGCTCGAGGTAGTCGGTGAGCACCGCACCCGGTCCGGCCGGCAGGACGACCGTCGCAACCACCGCGGTGCTCATTGTCGTGTTCCGGCGAGACTGGCACGGGCCGCGCCGTATTCGGCGGCGAGCTGCTCGACCGACAAATGCACATATTCGGCAGTGGTGTCCGGAGACACATGCCCCATCAACTCCCGCAGTACCATCAGATCGATTCCGGCGGCAGCGAGTTCGGTGCCGTAGGTGTGGCGCAATCGGTGCGGACGCACCCTCGTCGCACCGGAGAGGTCCCGGTGCCGCCGGAACAGTGACCGCAGTCCCGCCTCGGTCACCGGCGCCCCCGCGGTGGGGCCGCGCAGCACCACGAAACACTCCTCGGTCGCCAACCCCGGTGGCCGTTCGAGGCGCAGATAGGCCGACAGTTCGGTGAAGAACACCGCATCGACCGGCACCACCCGTTCCTTGCAGCCTTTGCCGAGCACCCGGAGTCGTCGCTGGCCGAAATCGACGTCTGCCAACCGCAGGGATCGCACCTCGGCGTTGCGCAGCCCGCCGAACAGCATCGCCCACAACATCGCTCGATCCCGATGGGTGCGCAGCGACGCCGCAAACTGCTCGATCGCGTCGGCGTCGAGGGACTCGGGCAGTAGCCGTGGTTGGCGTACCAGCCTGCCTCCGGCTCGGGGTCGGCCCGGCCCGAGGTGTCCGAGCAGTCCTCGCGCTGGTGGTCGCAGTCCCTGTCCGCGCCGCGGTGAGGGCACCGGATTCTCGGTGCGTATCCCGGTCATCACCAGGTATTCGAACAATGCGCGTATCGCCGCGACTCGTCGGTTGATCGTCGATGCCGCAGTGCCCCGATCACCTCGTGTCGCCATGCCTGGGCGGGGTTTGCGGTGCACGTTCTGCCAGTCGACCCACTCGAACACCGTCACCGGCGTCACCGCAGCCACCGTGAGGTCGCGATCGAGCAGGAATCGGGCCAGATTGAGCACGTCGAACGCATATGCCCGCACCGTTGCCGAACTGAATCCGCGTCCGGCCAGATGCGTCAGGAACGCGTTTGCTGCTGCGCATCCTTCCCATTGGCCGTCGATCACATGCCCGTTGCTGCTGATGCGCACCCGAACGGTCATTGTTCGCCGCCTTTCGATCGGAGCCGACACCGCCAGCATGCGCCTCAACCGGTCGTCGGCTCAGGACCTCACGCTGCAACCGTGATCGTGTCGTGGGAGGGCCGGTTAACCGATATGGGATTGTTGGACCACACCTTTTGCCAATGAGCCTTGGGGAACGCGGTGAACGCCAGCACATCGTGTTTGGCGGCTTCCATCAACGCCGCGACCTTCGGAAACGACCCGGAGAAGGTGTCGGTGACCCGATCCCACTGCTCCGCGACGGCGTCCGGGTCGGTGTGCGCGAAGATCGTCTTGACCGCCGCCATCACCGGCGGCACATGCTTGGCCGCCACCGCCGCCCGAATGTTGCGCATGAAATGCACCCGGCACCGCTGCCACGAAGAACCCGCGAACTGCTGCATCACAGCAGCTTTGAGGCCACTGTGTGCATCGGAGATCACCAGATGCACCCCCGACAGACCACGGGCCTTGAGGCTGGTGAGGAACTCGCGCCAGAACTCGTAGGATTCGCTGTCCCCGACGGCGGTTCCGAGTACCTCGCGGGTGCCGTCGATCGAGACTCCGGTGGCCACCACCAACGCCTGGGACACCACGTGCGCACCGACCCGGACCTTGCAGAAGGTGGCGTCGAGAAACACGTACGGAAAGCTCGTGTGCGTCAGCGTGCGCTCGCGGAACCGGGCGATCTCGGTGTCCAGACCAGCGCAGATCCGCGACACCTCCGACTTCGAGATCCCGGATCCGACACCCAACGCGCCGACCAGGTCGTCGACGCTGCGGGTCGACACGCCGTGCACGTAGGCTTCCATGACCACTGCGTACAGGGCCTTGTCGATGCGGCGGCGTCGCTCCAGCAAGGAGGGGAAGAACGATCCTGACCGCAGTTCGGGGATCTTGACCTCGACATCGCCGCTGGTGGTGGCCACGGTCTTCGTTCGATGTCCGTTGCGGTGCGTTATCCGGGTGTCGGTGCGTTCGTAGCGGCCGGCGCCGAGCTTGTCGGTGGCCTCGGCTTCGATCAGAGCCTGCAGGCCGGTACGGATCAGTTCGGCGAACACGCTGGCGCTGTCGGCGCCCTTGAGCGCGTGGAGCTGGGTGAGCAGTGCAGAATGATCGTGGGTCATCGCGTAGCTGCTTTCTGTGAGTCACTGTGAGAGGTAACTCGTTGATCACTACGCGATGGCCCACCCTCGGCGAGGGAGCGACACGCCGCGGACCTGGCCGGATGCGCTCAGCCGATTCCCACCACTCCCCGGGACTTACCC
>NZ_NERM01000064.1:0-5210 GCF_002215235.1 Rhodococcus sp. BUPNP1 | reverse complement strand
CCCCTTCGGGGTGATTGTGAGTCTTCAACGGAGAGTTTGATCCTGGCTCAGGACGAACGCTGGCGGCGTGCTTAACACATGCAAGTCGAACGATGAAGCCCAGCTTGCTGGGTGGATTAGTGGCGAACGGGTGAGTAACACGTGGGTGATCTGCCCTGCACTCTGGGATAAGCCTGGGAAACTGGGTCTAATACCGGATATGACCTCTTGCTGCATGGTGAGGGGTGGAAAGTTTTTCGGTGCAGGATGAGCCCGCGGCCTATCAGCTTGTTGGTGGGGTAATGGCCTACCAAGGCGACGACGGGTAGCCGGCCTGAGAGGGCGACCGGCCACACTGGGACTGAGACACGGCCCAGACTCCTACGGGAGGCAGCAGTGGGGAATATTGCACAATGGGCGCAAGCCTGATGCAGCGACGCCGCGTGAGGGATGACGGCCTTCGGGTTGTAAACCTCTTTCAGCAGGGACGAAGCGCAAGTGACGGTACCTGCAGAAGAAGCACCGGCCAACTACGTGCCAGCAGCCGCGGTAATACGTAGGGTGCGAGCGTTGTCCGGAATTACTGGGCGTAAAGAGCTCGTAGGCGGTTTGTCGCGTCGTCTGTGAAATCCCGCAGCTCAACTGCGGGCTTGCAGGCGATACGGGCAGACTCGAGTACTGCAGGGGAGACTGGAATTCCTGGTGTAGCGGTGAAATGCGCAGATATCAGGAGGAACACCGGTGGCGAAGGCGGGTCTCTGGGCAGTAACTGACGCTGAGGAGCGAAAGCGTGGGTAGCGAACAGGATTAGATACCCTGGTAGTCCACGCCGTAAACGGTGGGCGCTAGGTGTGGGTTTCCTTCCACGGGATCCGTGCCGTAGCCAACGCATTAAGCGCCCCGCCTGGGGAGTACGGCCGCAAGGCTAAAACTCAAAGGAATTGACGGGGGCCCGCACAAGCGGCGGAGCATGTGGATTAATTCGATGCAACGCGAAGAACCTTACCTGGGTTTGACATGTACCGGACGACTGCAGAGATGTGGTTTCCCTTGTGGCCGGTAGACAGGTGGTGCATGGCTGTCGTCAGCTCGTGTCGTGAGATGTTGGGTTAAGTCCCGCAACGAGCGCAACCCTTGTCCTGTGTTGCCAGCACGTGATGGTGGGGACTCGCAGGAGACTGCCGGGGTCAACTCGGAGGAAGGTGGGGACGACGTCAAGTCATCATGCCCCTTATGTCCAGGGCTTCACACATGCTACAATGGTCGGTACAGAGGGCTGCGATACCGTGAGGTGGAGCGAATCCCTTAAAGCCGGTCTCAGTTCGGATCGGGGTCTGCAACTCGACCCCGTGAAGTCGGAGTCGCTAGTAATCGCAGATCAGCAACGCTGCGGTGAATACGTTCCCGGGCCTTGTACACACCGCCCGTCACGTCATGAAAGTCGGTAACACCCGAAGCCGGTGGCCTAACCCCTCGTGGGAGGGAGCCGTCGAAGGTGGGATCGGCGATTGGGACGAAGTCGTAACAAGGTAGCCGTACCGGAAGGTGCGGCTGGATCACCTCCTTTCTAAGGAGCACTTCTCCCGGCGGGGGTCACACAGGTGACTGCCTCACGGGCAGAGACTGTTTCGTTCCCACAGGTGGAACGGCAGAAGCTCATGGGTGGAACGCTGACAAGCATTTTCTTCACTACTGCGGGCCCGAGTGCCGGCAGGAGGAAAGTTATATCGGTGCACTGTTGGGTCCTGAGAGAACACGCGAGTGTTTTTTCAGCGACGATGACTTACGAAGACGGTTGGCCGTGTGGCCGGCGTTGGTAGGGGTTGTTGTGTGTTGTTTGAGAACTGCACAGTGGACGCGAGCATCTTTGTTGTAAGTGTTTATGAGCGTACGGTGGATGCCTTGGCACCAGGAGCCGATGAAGGACGTGGGAGGCTGCGATATGCCTCGGGGAGCTGTCAACCGAGCTGTGATCCGAGGATTTCCGAATGGGGAAACCCAGCACGAGTGATGTCGTGTTACCCGCATCTGAATATATAGGGTGTGTGGAGGGAACGTGGGGAAGTGAAACATCTCAGTACCCACAGGAAGAGAAAACAACAGTGATTCCGTGAGTAGTGGCGAGCGAAAGCGGATGAGGCTAAACCATGGGTGTGTGATAGCTGGCAGGCGTTGCATCCGTGGGGTTGTGGGGCTTTTCTTCCCGTCACTGTCATGACGGGCGAGAGTAAGAAACCGGTTGGTTAGTCGAAGTGGTCTGGAACGGCCTGTCGTAGAGGGTGAGAATCCCGTAGACGAAAACTTGCCGGCTCTCGTGAGAAGTACCCGAGTAGCACCGGGCCCGTGAAATCCGGTGTGAATCTGTCGGGACCACCCGATAAGCCTGAATACTCCCTGGTGACCGATAGCGGACTAGTACCGTGAGGGAAAGGTGAAAAGTACCCCGGGAGGGGAGTGAAATAGTACCTGAAACCGTGCGCTTACAATCCGTCAGAGCCTTCGAGCAGCTTGCTGCTGGGGGTGATGGCGTGCCTTTTGAAGAATGAGCCTGCGAGTTAGTGGCATGTCGCGAGGTTAACCCGTGTGGGGTAGTCGTAGCGAAAGCGAGTCCGAATAGGGCGCATCTAGTGGCATGTTCTAGACCCGAAGCGGAGTGATCTACCCATGGCCAGGGTGAAGCGATGGTAAGACGTCGTGGAGGCCCGAACCCACTTAGGTTGAAAACTGAGGGGATGAGTTGTGGGTAGGGGTGAAAGGCCAATCAAACTCCGTGATAGCTGGTTCTCCCCGAAATGCATTTAGGTGCAGCGTCGCGTGTTTCTCACCGGAGGTAGAGCTACTGGATGGTCTAGGGGGCCCACAAGCTTACCGAAATCAGCCAAACTCCGAATGCCGGTGAGTGAGAGCGCGGCAGTGAGACTGCGGGGGATAAGCTTCGTAGTCGAGAGGGAAACAGCCCAGATCGCCGGCTAAGGCCCCTAAGCGTGTACTAAGTGGAAAAGGATGTGGGATCGCTGAGACAACCAGGAGGTTGGCTTAGAAGCAGCCACCCTTGAAAGAGTGCGTAATAGCTCACTGGTCAAGTGGTTCTGCGCCGACAATGTAGCGGGGCTCAAGTACACCGCCGAAGCCGCGGCATTCACACAACACCCCGGAAGGGTTACGGCTTTTCCGGCAGTGGTGTGGATGGGTAGGGGAGCGTCGTGCAGCCGTGGAAGCGCCGGAGTGATCCAGGTGTGGAGGCTGCGCGAGTGAGAATGCAGGCATGAGTAGCGAAAGACGAGTGAGAAACTCGTCCGCCGGATGACCAAGGGTTCCTGGGCCAGGTTAATCCGCCCAGGGTGAGTCGGGACCTAAGGCGAGGCCGACAGGCGTAGTCGATGGACAACGGGTTGATATTCCCGTACCCGTGTATCCGCGCCCAATGGCGAATCAGTTGTGCTAACCGTCCAAAAGTTCCGCTGTCTCCTTCGGGAGTCGACTGGATGGCTGCACGGGACCCCGATTGTAGTAGTCAAGCGATGGGGTGACGCAGGAAGGTAGCTGGGCCAGGTGATGGAATACCTGGTGTAAGCCGGTAGGGCGAATGGTAGGCAAATCCGCCATTCATACAGCCTGAGAGGTGATGCGTACCCGTTGAGGGGAATTCAGTGATCCTATGCTGCCGAGAAAAGCCTCTAGTGAGTTGGTACACGGCCCGTACCCCAAACCGACACAGGTGGTCAGGTAGAGAATACCGAGGCGATCGAGAGAACTGTGGTTAAGGAACTCGGCAAAATGCCCCCGTAACTTCGGGAGAAGGGGGACCACGCCCGGTGACGGCCCTTGCGGTCCGAGCTGGGGGTGGTCGCAGAGACCAGAGAGAAGCGACTGTTTACTAAAAACACAGGTCCGTGCGAAGTCGTAAGACGATGTATACGGACTGACGCCTGCCCGGTGCTGGAAGGTTAAGAGGACCGGTTAGCCATTTCGGTGGCGAAGCTGAGAATTTAAGCCCCAGTAAACGGCGGTGGTAACTATAACCATCCTAAGGTAGCGAAATTCCTTGTCGGGTAAGTTCCGACCTGCACGAATGGCGTAACGACTTCTCTGCTGTCTCGACCACAGACTCGGCGAAATTGCATTACGAGTAAAGATGCTCGTTACGCGCGGCAGGACGAAAAGACCCCGGGACCTTCACTATAGCTTGGTATTGGTGTTCGGTTCGGTTTGTGTAGGATAGGTGGGAGACTGTGAAGCGGCCACGCCAGTGGTTGTGGAGTCGTTGTTGAAATACCACTCTGATCGTATTGGACCTCTAACCTCGGACCATGATCTGGTTCAGGGACAGTGCCTGGTGGGTAGTTTAACTGGGGCGGTTGCCTCCCAAAATGTAACGGAGGCGCCCAAAGGTTCCCTCAGCCTGGTTGGCAATCAGGTGTCGAGTGCAAGTGCACAAGGGAGCTTGACTGTGAGACTGACAGGTCGAGCAGGGACGAAAGTCGGGACTAGTGATCCGGCACCGGCATGTGGAAGCGGTGTCGCTCAACGGATAAAAGGTACCCCGGGGATAACAGGCTGATCTTCCCCAAGAGTCCATATCGACGGGATGGTTTGGCACCTCGATGTCGGCTCGTCGCATCCTGGGGCTGGAGTAGGTCCCAAGGGTTGGGCTGTTCGCCCATTAAAGCGGCACGCGAGCTGGGTTTAGAACGTCGTGAGACAGTTCGGTCTCTATCCGCCGCGCGCGTTAGAAACTTGAGGAAGGCTGTCCCTAGTACGAGAGGACCGGGACGGACGAACCTCTGGTGTGCCAGTTGTCCCGCCAGGGGCATGGCTGGTTGGCTACGTTCGGAAGGGATAACCGCTGAAAGCATCTAAGCGGGAAGCCTGTTCCAAGATGAGGTTTCTCACCCCCTCGAGGGGGTAAGGCCCCCGGCAGACCACCGGGTTGATAGGCCGGAACTGGAAGCCCAGCAATGGGTGGAGGTGACCGGTACTAATAGGCCGAGGACTTACCACGAAGATGTTACGCGTCCACTGTGCGGTATCTGAAACAACACACACATCAGATATCGGGAATCCCCTTGGGGGAGAACCGAATCCGATGCGTGAAGTTTCATAGAGTTACGGCGGCCATAGCGACAGGGAAACGCCCGGTCCCATTCCGAACCCGGAAGCTAAGCCTGTCTGCGCCGATGGTACTGCACTCGACAGGGTGTGGGAGAGTAGGACACCGCCGAACACCCGTT
>NZ_NERM01000063.1:0-6088 GCF_002215235.1 Rhodococcus sp. BUPNP1 | reverse complement strand
CCACCACCCCGCCCGGCAGGACCGCCCCTGATGTCCGTCCTGTTCGATATCGCCGCCCTCCTCGGCTTCGTCGCGCTCACCGCCGGCACCGCCCTGTTCGTCGCCGCCGAGTTCTCCCTGACCGCCCTCGAACGCAGCGCCGTCGACGCGCACGCCCACGACGGCGACCGCCGCGCCCGGCAGGTCCAGCACGCGCACCGCACCCTGTCGTTCCAGCTGTCCGGCGCCCAGCTCGGCATCACCATCACCACACTGATCACCGGCTATCTCGCCGAACCGATCCTCGCGCAGTTCTTCACCCCACTGTTCGACGCGCTCGGCCTGAGCACCTCCGTCGCCTCGACCGTCTCGCTGGTCCTCGCGCTGCTCATCGCCACGTCCTTCTCCATGGTCTTCGGCGAACTCGTCCCCAAGAACATCGCCATCGCCCGGCCCATGGGCACCGCCCGCGCCACCGCCGGCCTCCAGCTGGCGTTCTCGCTGCTGTTCCGCTGGGCGATCCTCGGACTCAACGGCGCCGCCAACCACATCGTGCGGCGCCTCGGCATCGAACCGGCAGAGGAACTGCGCTCGGCGCGTTCCCCGCAGGAACTCGGTTCGCTGGTGCGCGCCTCGGCCCGCAGCGGCACCCTCGACGAGCACACCGCCCGCCTTGTCTACCGCTCCCTGCAGTTCGGGGACCGCACCGCCGAGGACCTCATGACCCCACGCAGCACCGTCGAGAGCCTCGACCGCAACGCCACCGTCCTCGATCTGATCGAGCTGTCCGCCCGCACCGGCTACTCGCGCTTCCCGATCGTCGACGGCGACCTCGACGCCCCACTCGGCGTCGTGCATGTCAAGCACGCGTTCACCGTGCCCGGCCCGGCGCGCGGCACCACCGCCGTCGGCGCCCTCGCCCGCCGCGTGCCCACCGTGCCGTCCAGCCTCGACGGCGACACCGTCATGGAACGGGTGCGTTCGGACGGCATGCAGGTCGCGCTCGTCGTCGACGAATACGGCGGTACCGCCGGGCTGATCACGATGGAGGACCTCGTCGAGGAGATCGTCGGCGACGTCCGCGACGAACACGACGAGACCGAACTCGACGCCCACCGCGACGGGGAGGGCTGGTCGTGCACGGGTCTGCTGCGCACCGACGAGCTCGCCCAGCTCACCGGCTACCGCGCCCCCGACGGCGACTACGAGACCCTCGCCGGGCTGATCCTCACCGAACTCGGCCGTATCCCCGAGGTCGACGACGAGATCCAGCTGCCGCTGCGCCGCGACGAACGCGACCTCACCTGGTACGCGCGCATCCTCGAGATGGACGGGCACCGCATCGACCGGGTGCTGCTCGTCCCCGGCGCCGCCCCCGAGAACCCCGACGGCGACAGCGCCGGGGACGACAGTGACGAGACCCCGGCTGACGGCGAGGGTGGTGAGCAGCGATGAGCGACTGGTTCGGGATCGTCCTCGCCGTGCTGCTGCTCGCCGGCAACGCCTTCTTCGTCGGCGCCGAGTTCTCCCTCATCACCGTCCGCCGCGACCGCCTCGAGACGCTGCTCGCCCAGGGCAAGACCCGCGCCCGCACCGTCATCCACGCCGGCGAGCACCTCTCGCTCATGCTCGCCGGCTCCCAGCTCGGCATCACGATCTGCTCGATCCTGCTCGGCCGCGTCGCCGAACCGGCCATCGCGCACCTGATCGAGGTGCCGCTGCACGCGGCCCGGGTGCCCGATGCGCTGCTGCATCCCATCGCGTTCACCATCGGCCTGACGATCGTGGTGGTGCTGCACATCCTGCTCGGCGAGATGGTGCCGAAGAACATCGCCATCGCCGGCCCGGAACGCGCCGCGATGCTGCTCGTGCCGATCCACCTGCTGTTCATGCGACCCGCCCGGCCGGTCATCGCGTTCTACAACCTGTGCGCCAACGCCACCCTGCGAGCGGCGCGCATCGACCCGAAGGACGAACTCGACACCTCCGTCTCCGCGGTGGAGCTGACCGAGATGATCGGTGAATCCCGCTCCGAGGGACTGCTCGACGAGGAGGAGCACAAGCGCCTCACCCGCGCCCTGGCCACCGGCAACCGCACCGTCGCCGACGTGATGATCCCGCTCGCCCGGGTACGGACCGTCCCGCACACCGGCGCGGGCCCGACCCTCGGCGACGTCGAGCACGCGGTCACCACCACCGGCTTCTCCCGGTATCCCACCCGTCGACCCGACGGCACGATCACCGGCTACGTGCACATCAAGGACGTGCTCGATCTGGTGCGGGAGCAATCCACCGGTCCCGAGACCGTCATCCCCGCCGCGGTGATCCGGGAGCTGCCGACCATCGGGATCGGCGACGGTCTCGACGAGGCGCTCGCCGCGCTGCGCCGCAGCAACGCGCATCTGGCCGGGGTGACCGACACCACCGGAACACTGCGGGGCATCGTCGCGCTCGAGGACCTCGTGGAAGAGTTCGTCGGGACGGTCCGCGACGCCACCCACCGGGTCGCGGACCCGCTGGGCAACCGCCCCCGCACGACCGCACCCCGATCGACCGAACGAGAACCATGACCCGTTCCCCGTCCGTGACCGACCGCCCGGCGATCCTCACCGAGACCGAGTGGACCGCGCGGCGCGACGCCCACCACGCCGTGGTGGACGAGTTGCTCGCCGGGCATCTCGAGCGACGCGCCGCCGGCCGCGCCCATCCGGTGCACGACTTCCTGTTCACCTACTACAGCCTGCGGCCGAGTCAGCTGCGGCGCTGGCATCCCGGATTCGGCACCGTGCTGCTCGGCGCGGCCGCGGTGCGCGACTACCGCGACCATCCCGGCTACGAGCGGGTCACCGTCGACGGGCAGCCGGGCGTGCGGGTGGCCCGGGAGGTGCTCGACCGGCGCGCCGACACCGTCGACTTCGTCGCGGGGCTGCTCACCGCGACCGCCTCCCGGCCGCCGCAGCTCGGCTGCTTCGGATTGCACGAATGGGCGATGGTGTACCGGGCGGGGGCCGACGGGGTGCGGCATTCGTCGGTGCCGTTGCGGCTCGGTCACACCGGAACCGACGCGGTGGTGGAATCAATGCAGCTTCGATGCACCCATTACGACGCGTTCCGGTTCTTCACCCCCGACGCCGTCCCGCGAAACGCCACCGAACTGACCCGCGACCAGCAGGTGCGCAGCGAACAACCCGGCTGCCTGCACGCCGGCATGGATCTGTACAAGTGGTCCTACAAGCTGCTGCCGTTGACCGATTCGGAGCTGACGGTGCGGTGCCTGCGACACGCGTCCGCAGCCCGTGAATTGGACATGCGGGCGAGCCCGTATGATCTCGAGGACTACGGCTACTCGCCCATCAGGATCGAGACTGCCGCCGGACGCGCACAGTACGTCCGCGAGCAGTCGGCGCTCACCCGTCGCGCCGCAGCTCTGAGAGAAGAGCTGGTGAATCGATGTACCGCCCTGCAGGCGCACAGAACCACTGCGCCCGTTACTACCGGCGGGTAACATAATCGACGATTCCGTGCGGCCGGGACGTTTCCGGCCGCACAGCAACCGGAAAGAGTGAGGGTGATGACAGAACGCGTGCAGGTCGGCGGACTTCAGATCGCGCAGGTTCTCTACGACTTCATCAACAACGAGGCCATCCCCGGCAGCGGAGTCGACGCGGACACCTTCTGGGCAGGTGCCGACAAGATCGTCCACGACCTCGCCCCCAAGAACCGGGCACTGCTCGCCAAGCGTGACGACCTCCAGGCCCGGATCGACGGCTGGCACCGCGACCGCGCCGGACAGCCCCACGACCCGGTCGCCTACAAGGCCTTCCTCGAAGAGATCGGCTACCTCGTCCCGGCACCCGAGCCGTTCACCATCGGCACCGAGAACGTCGACACCGAGATCGCCGAGACCGCCGGCCCGCAGCTCGTCGTGCCCGTCCTCAACGCCCGCTTCGCGCTCAACGCCTCCAACGCGCGCTGGGGATCGCTCTACGACGCCCTCTACGGCACCGACGTCATCCCCGAAGAAGGCGGCGCCGAGAAGGGCACCGGCTACAACAAGGTCCGCGGCGACAAGGTCATCGCCTGGGCCCGCGACTTCCTCGACAAGGCCGCACCCCTCGCCCAGGGCTCGCACACCGACTCCACCGGCTACAGCATCGACGGCACCGAACTGAAGGTCACCCTCGGCGACGGCACCGTCACCGGCCTCGCCCAGCCCGACAAGCTCGTCGGCTACCTCGGCGACAAGGCCACCCCCTCCTCGGTGCTGCTGCGCAACCACGGCCTGCACATCGACATCCAGATCGACCCCGAGTCCCCCATCGGCAGCACCGACGCCGCCGGCGTCAAGGACGTCGTCCTCGAATCCGCCGTCACCACCATCATGGACTTCGAGGACTCCGTCGCCGCCGTCGACGCCGACGACAAGGTCATCGGCTACCGCAACTGGCTCGGCCTCAACCGCGGCGACCTATCCGAGTCCTTCGACAAGGGCGGCAAGACCCTCACCCGCACACTCAACCCGAACCGCGTCTACACCGCCCTCGACGGCAGCGACCTCGAACTGCACGGCCGCTCCCTGCTGTTCGTCCGCAACGTCGGACACCTCATGACCAACCCCGCCGTCCTCGACCGCGACGGCAACGAGGTCCCCGAAGGCATCCTCGACGCACTCGTCACCAGCCTGTGCGCCATCCACGGCCTGCACATCGACGAGGACCACGGCCCACTCGCCAACAGCCGCACCGGCTCGATCTACATCGTCAAGCCCAAGCAGCACGGCCCCGAGGAATCCGCCTTCACCACCGAACTGTTCGGCCGCGTCGAAGAGGTCCTCTCCCTGCCCACCAACACCCTCAAGGTCGGCATCATGGACGAGGAACGGCGCACCACCGTCAACCTCGCCGCCTGCATCAAGGCCGCCTCCGACCGCGTCGTGTTCATCAACACCGGCTTCCTCGACCGCACCGGCGACGAGATCCACACCTCCATGGAGGCCGGCCCCGTCGTCCGCAAGGCCGCCATGAAGCAGCAGCGCTGGATCGCCGCCTACGAGGACTGGAACGTCGACACCGGCCTCGCCTGCGGCCTGCAGGGCAAGGCCCAGATCGGCAAGGGCATGTGGGCCATGACCGACCTCATGCGCGACATGGTCGAGCAGAAGATCGGCCAGCCCAAGGCCGGCGCCAACACCGCCTGGGTGCCCTCGCCCACCGGCGCCACCCTGCACGCCACCCACTACCACGAGGTCGACGTCTTCGCCGTCCAGAACGAACTCAAGGGCAAGGCCCGCGCCACCGTCGACGACATCCTCACCATCCCCCTCGCCGAGAACCCGAACTGGTCCGACGAGGAGAAGCGCGAAGAACTCGACAACAACTGCCAGTCCATCCTCGGCTACGTCGTGCGCTGGATCGACGCCGGCGTCGGCTGCTCCAAGGTCCCCGACATCCACGACGTCGCACTCATGGAGGACCGCGCCACCCTGCGCATCTCCAGCCAGCTCCTCGCCAACTGGATCCGCCACGACGTCGTCACCGCCGACGAGGTCATCGCCTCCCTCGAGCGCATGGCACCCGTCGTCGACCGGCAGAACGAAGGCGACCCCGGCTACCGGCCGCTCGCCCCGAACTTCGACGACAACATCGCCTTCCAGGCCGCCAAGGAACTCATCCTCGAAGGCACCACGCAGCCCAGCGGCTACACCGAGCCGATCCTGCACCGCCGTCGCCGCGAGAACAAGGCCAAGTTCGCCTGACCCGCACACCGACACCACAGGGCCCCGATCCACACCGGATCGGGGCCCTGCCCGTCCCCGCCCCGCGCGGCGGAGCCAGGTCACATCCCGCCGCTCACTAGACTCGACCATCGGATCGACGAACGAAACGAGGCGGACACGACGTGGGCGGGCGACATCGCGGCAGCGGACGACGAGGAATCAGCACGAGCGTCATCGTGGTCGCCGTAGGCGTAGTACTCGTCCTGCTCGCCGTCCTCGGCTGGTTCCGCCTGCGCGACAACATCGACAACCAGGCCACCGCCGCCGCCGAAACCTGCGTCGAAGGCGACACCGTCCTGCACATCGCCGCCGACCCCCTCATCGCCCCCGCCC
>NZ_NERM01000062.1:0-6307 GCF_002215235.1 Rhodococcus sp. BUPNP1 | reverse complement strand
CCACCCGCCCGCACCCTCGTCGACCTGCTGCGGAGCACCGCCGAAGCACATCCCGACGCCCCCGCGATCGACGACGGCTCGGCGGTCCTCGAATACGCCGAACTGGTCGAGGCGGTGATCGCCGGTGCGTACGCGCTGAACGACGCCGGCGTCGGGGCCGGCGACCGGGTCGGGGTGCGCATGACCTCCGGGCGCAGCGACCTGTATGTGACGATTCTCTCCATTCTCGCCGCAGGCGCCGCGTACGTCCCCGTCGACGCCGACGATCCCGACGAGCGGGCCGAACTCGTGTTCTCGGAAGCGCAGGTCACCGCCATCGTCACCGACGAGGGCATCGGACCGGGCACGGCACCGCCGTCGGGCACCCCGGCCGTGCGGGGCCCGAACGTCGACGACGACGCGTGGATCATCTTCACCTCCGGTTCGACCGGAACACCGAAGGGTGTCGCCGTCACCCACCGCAACGCGGCGGCCTTCGTCGACGCGGAAGCGCGGATGTTCTGCCAGGGGGCGCCGCTCGGCCCCGGCGACCGCGTCCTGGCCGGACTGTCCGTGGCGTTCGACGCCTCGTGCGAGGAGATGTGGCTCGCGTGGCGGCACGGCGCCTGCCTGGTTCCGGCGCCCCGCGCGCTCGTCCGCTCCGGCATGGACCTCGGGCCGTGGCTCGTCTCCCGCAACATCAACGTCGTCTCCACGGTGCCCACCCTCGCGGCGATGTGGCCGGCCGAAGCCCTCGAAGCGGTGCGTCTGCTCATCTTCGGCGGCGAGGCCTGCCCACCCGATCTCGTCGAACGTCTCGCCGTTCCGGGACGCGAGGTGTGGAACACCTACGGCCCCACCGAGGCGACGGTCGTGGCCTGCGCGTCGCTGATGGACGGCACCGGACCGGTCCGCATCGGCCTGCCCCTCGACGGATGGGATCTCGCCGTCGTGGACGCCGACGGCAACCCCGTCGAGGAGGGCGCGTCCGGTGAACTCGTCATCGGCGGTGTCGGTCTCGCTCGCTACCTCGATTCGGCGAAGGACGCCGAGAAGTACGCTCCCATGCCCACTCTGGGCTGGGACCGCGCCTACCGCAGCGGTGATCTCGTGACGCTCGACCGCGCCGGCCTGCTGTTCCAGGGGCGCGCCGACGACCAGGTCAAGATCGGTGGCCGCCGCATCGAGCTCGGCGAGGTCGACAACGCACTGCAGAACCTGCCCGGCGTGGCAGGCGGTGCGTGCGCGGTCCGCAGGACGGCCGCGGGGCATTCGATCCTCGTGGGATACATCGCCTCCACCGATCCGGACTTCGACATCGCCTCGGCCCACGACCTGCTGTCCGAACAGCTCCCCGCCGCGCTCGTCCCGCGCCTCGCGCTCGTCGACGAACTCCCCACCCGCACGTCCGGCAAGGTCGACCGCAACGCTCTGCCGTGGCCGCTGCCGGGCGCCGATGCCGACTCGGTGGAAGCACTCGGTCTCGATCCCACCGCCGAATGGGTCGCCGAACTGTGGACCGACATCCTCGGCGCCCGGATCGAGGGCGTCGACGACGACTTCTTCGAACTCGGCGGTGGTTCCCTCGCGGCGGCTCAACTCGTCACGGCGCTGCGGAGCCGGTATCCGGAGATGACGGTCGCGGAACTGTACGACCACCCGAGGCTCGGATCGCTCGCCGTCTATCTCGACGAACTCGCGCCGACGGAAGCGGCGACCCCGCGCGAGGTGACCCCGGTGCCGCGACTCGCGCAGCTCGGTCAGATCGCGGTGACCGCCGTCGTCACCACCCTCACCGGACTGCAGTGGGTGACCTGGCTGGCGATCCTGAACAACCTCGTCGCGCTCGTCGTGGACGTGCCGTGGACCGTCACCCTGTCGTGGTGGTGGGTCACGCTCGGTGTCCTGCTGTTCCTCACGCCCGTCGGGCGCATGGCGATCTCCGTCGCGGGTTCACGTCTGCTGCTGCGCGGCATGAAGCCCGGAAGCTACCCCCGCGGTGGGAGCGTCCACCTCCGGCTGTGGACGGCCCTGCGACTGTCCGAGGCCGTGGGCGCCGTGAACATCTCGAGCGCTCCCTGGATGCGGCAGTACGCGCGGGCGCTGGGAGCGAAGGTGGGCCGCGACGTCGACCTGCACAGTCTTCCGCCCGTCACCGGTCTCCTCGAACTCGGCGACGGGTGTGCCGTCGAGCCGGAGGTGGACCTCGGCGGCTACTGGGTGGACGGCGACGTCGTCCACATCGGAAGCATCCGGATCGGTGCCGGCGCCACGGTGGGCGCCCGATCGTTCCTGGCCCCCGGCGCACGGATCGGCAAGAACGCCGAAGTGGAGGCCGGATCCGCGGTGTTCGGCCGCGTGAAGGCCGGGCAGAACTGGTCCGGCTCCCCCGCCCGCAAGGCCGGCAAGGCCGACCGGCCGTGGCCCGCCGCGACACCGCCGCGGGGCAGCAGGTGGGTGCCGGTCTACGCCCTGTCGTCGATCCTGCTCGGCGGCCTGCCCGTCGTCTCGATCGCCGCCGGGGTCGCGCTTCTCGTGTGGTGGGTGCACGACACCCCCACCGTCTCCGATGCCGTGGTGCACTCGCTGGCGATGCTGCCCGTCGCGGCGCTGCTGACGATGTTCGTCTTCGCCCTGCTCACCCTGACGGCGGTGCGGTTGCTCGCCGTCGGGATGACGGAGGGCTGGCATCCCGTGCGCAGCCGCGTGGGCTGGCAGGTGTGGTTCACCGAGCGCCTCATGGACTCCTCGCGCACCTTCCTGTTCCCGCTCTACGCGTCGATGCTCACCCCGATCTGGCTCCGGTTGCTCGGCGCCGACATCGGCAAGGACGTCGAGGCGTCGACCGTGCTGATGGTTCCCAAGTTCACGAAGGTCGCCGACGGAGCGTTCCTCGCCGACGACACGATGGTCGCCTCCTACGAACTCGGCGGCGGGTGGCTGTACATCTCGCATGCGAAGGTCGGCAAGCGTGCCTTCCTCGGCAACTCGGGCATGGCGGCGCCGGGTCGGCGGGTCCCGAAGCACGGACTCGTCGCGGTGCTCTCCGCCGCCCCGGAGAAGGCGAAGTCCGGTTCGTCGTGGCTGGGCAGTCCCCCGGTGCGCCTGCGGCGCGCGAGCGGCGACAGCGACGCGAGTCGCACCTTCGAACCGCCGCTGAAACTGAAGATCGCACGGGGCGCGGTCGAGACCTTCCGGCTCGTGCCCATGGTCGTCACCTACGGCATCGGGCTCGGTGTGCTCTTCGCCCTCAACACCCTCGCCGCGCACCTGGGTTATCTCGCCGCTGCGCTGCTGGGCGGTCTCGTGCTCATGGTGGCCGGAGCCGTGGCGTGCCTCGTGACCGTGATCGCGAAATGGCTCGTCGTCGGTCGGATCGGCCGCGTCGAGCATCCGCTGTGGAGTTCGTTCGTGTGGCGCAACGAGGTCTCCGACACCTTCGTCGAAACCGTGGCGGCACCGTGGTTCGCCCGGGCCGCGGCGGGCACCGCCGTGATGAACCTGTGGCTGCGCGCGCTGGGGTCGCGGATCGGCCGCGGTGTGTGGTGCGAGAGCTACTGGTTGCCCGAGGCCGACCTGGTGTCGCTGGGCGACGGTGCGACCGTCGAACGCGGTTGCGTTGTACAGACCCACCTGTTCCATGATCGGATCATGTCCATGGACACCGTGACCCTCGGCGCCGGCGCCACGCTCGGCCCCCAATGCGTCGCGTTGCCCGCCTCGGGCATCGGCGACGGTGCCACCGTCGGCCCCGCCTCACTGGTGATGCGCGGCGACGTCGTCCCGCCGTCCACTCGCTGGCAGGGCAATCCGATCACGCCGTGGACCACACCGAACGACTGGTCGCCGCGGTGAAGCCCATCAAGGCCGCCAAGCCCGTCGCGCCGGTCGCCGCCGACCGCCCGCTCGACCCCTATCTGCCCGAGAGCGGGAACCGCGGCTACCGGGTCTCCCGCTACGAACTCGAACTCACCTACAAGGTCGTGTCCAACCGGCTCGACGGCCGAGCGAAGATCATCGCCACGACGACGGACGTGCGCGCCAAGTACTCACTCGATCTCGCGCAGTCGATGCGGGTCGCGAAGGTGACCGTCAACGGGCGACGTCCCGCCAAGTTCGCGCATCGCGGTGGCAAGCTCACCGTCACCCCCGCCGAGAAACTCCCCGCCGGGGCGGTCCTCGTCTTCGGTGTGCAGTACTCGGGCACGCCCACCCCGCTGCGCACGATGTGGGGTGAGGTCGGCTGGGAGGAACTCGACGAGGGGTCGCTCGTCGCGAGCCAGCCCAACGGCGCACCCACCTGGTTCCCCTGCGACGACCATCCCGGTTCGAAGGCCACCTACCGTATCGCCGTCACCACCGACGCTCCGTTCGTCGCGATCGCGAACGGCACGCTCGTGCACAAGACCACGAAGGCGAGCCGCACCACCCGGGTGTACGAGCAACCCGAACCGATGGCGACCTATCTCGCCACGGTCCAGACCGGCCACTACGAGATACGCACCCTCGCAACGGAACCCGTACCGCAATACGGCATACACCCGCCTCGCCTGCGCGCGGAGTTCGATCGGGACTTCGCTCGCCAGACCGAGATGCTCGAGTTGTTCACGCGCCTGTTCGGCCCGTATCCGTTCGCGCACTACACCGCTCTGGTGACCGACGACGACCTCGAGATCCCCCTCGAGGCGCAGGGATTGTCGATCTTCGGCGCGAACTTCTGTGACGGCACCGGCCGCGAGGAACGGCTCGTCGCACACGAATTGGCGCACCAGTGGTTCGGCAACAGCCTCACGTTGAACCGCTGGTGCGACATCTGGCTCCACGAAGGATTCGCGTGCTACGCGGAATGGTTGTGGTCGGAGAACTCGGGTGGCAGGTGGGCGCACGCGCACGCACTCGACGCCCACCGGGGACTGGCCCGCAAGCCGCAGGACATCCTGCTCGAGGATCCGGGCCCGAAGGACATGTTCGACGACCGAATCTACAAGCGCGGGGCACTGACCCTGCACGCCCTGCGCACGCAACTCGGCGACGAGCCGTTCTTCACCCTCCTGCGGACGTGGACCGCGGAACACCGGCACGGCAACGTGACGACGGCACAGTTCAAGGATCTCGCCGCGCGTTTCTCGGACGTCTCGCTCCGGCCGCTGTGGGAGGCGTGGTTGAGCACACGAGAGCTCCCTCCGGCACCGACAGCCTGACGCGACGCCGGCTCAGGGCAGATCCACCTGCGACGCGAGCCACCGGCCGTCGACGAGTTCCATCGTCATGACCACACGGCTGCGGTCGAGTCGCGGTTCGGGGACGAGGGTGTTCGTGACGCTCTGGTCGACGAACAACAGGACCTCGACCTTCGTCGTCGTCGCGTACCTCATGCCCGACTCCACCACGACACCCTCCGAACGTGCCTGGTTGTCGATCAGCACCTGTTCGAGTTGTGCGCTCGACTCGGCGTACATCTGGGATGGGCACCGGTCGCGGGGGATGGGAATCCGGAGGGGGATCCGAGCATCGGGTCCCCCTCCGGATGTCGTCTAGGTCCGACGACGTAGAGACGTATCCAGTGCGCTCATCAACTCTCCGACCCGACTTCTCGACGTGGGCGCGAGCGGATATCTGGAGAGGACGTCGACCACCACGGAAGTCGCGCGTCGCCGGGCGTCGTCGAGCGCGTCCTCCGCGGCTCCCGGGTCGCCGTCAGCGCGGAGTTCGGCGATGCGAGCGGCACTCGCTGCAGCACGCAGGATGTGCCCGACCTGAGTGGCCTTCGCGATGGGGTGCAGATAGGCAGCCGCCGCGGCATCACCGGCGCACCGTGCGGCAAGGGACGCCGCCTCGGTCGGTGCGTCCTTTGCAGCCCGGTGGGCATCCAGAGCGGTGACGCGCTGGAGTCTCGTTCGTCGCGCACCGTCGACGAATTCCCGAGCCGCGTCGAGTGCTGCACGTGGACGACGGTCGTCGGGCACAGATTCTTCGAAGACGGGGAGCACGGCCTGGGCGCTCTCCGTCACGTATCGGGCGACCGCCCGCAATTCGTCCATGGTGAGTTCGAAATCACCGAACACACTTGTCGCCGGCTCGATCCGTCCCACAACTCCGAGCATAGGTCGGACGGATGTCCGCATACGAGAAAAGGGGACCCGCGAAAGCGGGTCCCCTCCTCAAAGCCGAAGACCCCCAACAATGTTGGGGGTCTTCGGTAACGGGTGTTCGGCGGTGTCCTACTCTCCCACACCCTGTCGAGTGCAGTACCATCGGCGCAGACAGGCTTAGCTTCCGGGTTCGGAATGGGACCGGGCGTTTCCCTGTCGCTATGGCCGCCGTAACT
>NZ_NERM01000061.1:0-6413 GCF_002215235.1 Rhodococcus sp. BUPNP1 | reverse complement strand
CCACAAGCCCCCTCCCACCTCCCCTCCAATTCCCGAACATATTCCGCACGGGACGTGAGACGTTCGAAGGACCTGATCGATGACAACTGACACCGGCAATACCGGATCCAACCCCTCACCACCGGCGACTCCGATCAAACGGGTCGCAACGGCCAGCTTGATCGGTAGTGCCCTCGAGTGGTACGACTTCTTCTTGTACGGCACCGCCGCCGCACTGGTTTTCGGCCCGTTGTTCTTCACCGGCGATGATTCGTTGACCGGTACGCTGGCGGCTTTCGGCACCTTCGCCATCGGTTTCGTCGCCCGCCCCATCGGTGGTGTTGTCTTCGGTCACTTCGGTGACCGACTCGGCCGGAAGTCGATGCTGGTGATCACCTTGATGATGATGGGCGTATGTACCGCACTGATCGGTCTGCTTCCCACCTATCAGCAAATCGGCTTCTGGGCCCCGGTCCTGCTGGTTGTGCTTCGCATCATCCAGGGCATCGCAGTCGGCGGTGAATGGGGCGGTGCTGTGCTGCTGATCAGTGAGAATGCTCAACCCCATCGCCGAGGCTTCTTCTCCGCCTTCAGCCAGGTCGGCGTCACCATCGGTTTCATCTTGTCATCGTCGGTCTTCGCCCTGGTCACTCTCCTTCCGGACGACCAGTTTCTGACATGGGGTTGGCGCATCCCCTTCCTGCTGGGCCTGGTTCTCATGCTCGCCGGTTTGATCATCCGCATGAAGATCACCGAAACCCCTGTCTTCCAAGAGCTGCAGACCGAAGGCAAGGTCGAGCGTTACCCCGCACTCGAGGCGATTCGCACGCAACGGCGCTCCATCCTGCTCACGGTCGGTGCGCGGATGGCCGAGAACGGCGGCTCCTACATCTTTCTGGTCTTCTCCCTGGCGTACGGCAGTCATCTGGGTATCAGCAGTGATGTCATCCTGCCGGCCATCATTGCTGCCAACGTCGTGCAGACCTTCACCATGGTCGGCTTCGGCAGACTGTCCGACCGTGTGGGTCGCCGACCGGTCTATCTCTTCGGTGCTATCGGCGTCGTCGTGTGGGCAGTGCCGTTCTTCCTGCTGATGAACACGGGAACACCGGCAATGATCTGGATCGCCATCATCGTCGCCGTGGGTCTGTGCCACAGCGCCATGATCGGCACCCAACCGAGTTTCTTCAGCGAGTTGTTCACCGGCAAGGTCCGCTACAGCGGTCTATCGATCGGCCATGAAGTCGCGGCGATCTTCGCCGGCGGCATTGCCCCACTCATCGCTACGGCCCTGCTCGCCTGGGCCGGGCACTTCTGGCCGATCGCCATCTACCTGGCGATTCTCGGTCTGATCAGCACCATCGCGGTCTACTGCGCTCCCGAGACCGCAAGCCGGTTCAAGACCTCGACGCCGAGCTCGGGTCTCGATCACAACTCAGCGAACACAGGACGCATCGGAGAGTCGGTATGAGCGCCGCCAACACTGCTGTCCTCATCGGCGCTGCAGAAGAGCCCTACACTCGGCATCCCGCCGGCGCTACGACTACACAATCGATGCTTGCTGCCGCCATCCGCAGTGCCGTCGCCGACGCGGGTTTGACGATTGCGGATATCGATGGCCTGGCGGTATCGAGCTTCACCCTCAAACCCGACCATACTGTCGATCTGGCCATGAAGTGCGGTTTGAGCCTGCGCTGGATCATGGAAGACACCAACGGCGGCGCCAGCGGGATCAACATGCTCCAACACGCGGTACGCGCAGTCGAAGCCGGCGACGCCAACACAATTGTCATCGCCGCTGGTGACCGTATGACTCATGACGACTTCCGGACCCTGGTCTCCGAATACAACGGCATTACTCGAGACCACGTCACACCTGCCGGTATGTCGGGTCCCAACGCAATGTTCGCTCTGCTGACCCAGCGCCACATGAAAAAGTACGAACTGGCGGAAACCGACTACGGCGCCATCGCTGTGGCCCAGCGGCAATGGGCATCGCTGAATCCCCGTGCGGTCTACCGCACGCCCATGACACTCGACGATTACCTTGCCGCCCCGATGGTGGCCGCACCGCTGCGGCGTTTCGACTGCGTTCCCCCCGTCAGCGGTGCTGATGCTGTCGTCGTCACCCGAGCGGACCTGGCTGCCGACCGACATACTGTCCGAGTTCGCGCCATCGGCGGGAGTATCAACTGGGACAACCACACCGGTGACGGATTACAGACAGGATTGACAGATATCGCACCCGGTCTGTGGGAGCGCAGCGGCGTGGACCCGACCGATATCGACCTCGTCAACGTCTACGACGACTACCCCGTGATGGTGCTCATCCAACTCGCCGACCTCGGGCTCGTGCCTGATGACGACTTCGGCAAAGCGGTGCATCGCATGCTCCACCACCGATGGCCCGTCAACACCTCGGGCGGGCAATTGTCAGCAGGCCAGGCAGGGTCGGCAGGGGGACTGCACGGGCTCGTTGAAGCGACTACGCAGTTGCTCGGGCACGCCGGGAAGCGACAAGTCGAAGCACGCCTGGCGGCAGTGACCGGATACGGCATGGTCACCTACCGCTATGGCGCGTGCGCCAACATGACGATTCTGGAGGCGATGTGACTACCGGAATCCAGATGCAGCGCTGCACCCGATGCGCCACCGTCGCCTTTCCGTTCCGGCTCCTGTGCCCTCACTGCCATGGTCACGAATTCGAGAACGTCATGGCACGTCAGGGCACCGTCGAAGAATGGACCGCCCAACACACCGAACCACCTACTCGCTTCGCCTCCGTCCGCTGCGACCTCGGCCCCATCGTCGTCGCGGCCGTCCACGGTCCGCCCATCACACCGGGAACGACGATCGAGCTGACCTCGATACCTCCGACAGCGCCGGACAACCCGATCGGATACGTACCGACACCCCACGCCCAGGAGAAACGATGACAGTGGAACTAGCTGCACGCGAACGTGCGTCCGCGCCCTTGCGTGGACTGCCCATCACCGAATGCACGTTGCCGGCGTTGTTGAACCGACAGGCCGACGCCTTCGGGAGCAAGACATTGCTCGAGATCGACGGCTCGTCCTACACCTACATCCAGGTTCGTGATCGCGCTGCCATGACGGCCGCGGTGTTCGAACAGGCTGGAATCCGGTCCGGAGACCGAGTCGCGACACTGACGGGCAATCGACTCGAACTGCTGGAAACCATCCTGGGAGCTACCTGGATGGGGGCGGTGGCGGTGCCCTTGAACGCAGAACTGCGAGGAGAGCAACTTCTCCATGCGCTGGCCAACTCCGGCGCCCGCATTCTGGTCATCGAACCCGCTCTGCTCAAACGGCTCCAGGAGATCACCCTCCCCTCCACATTGGAGCGGGTGTGGTCCTTGGGCAGCCCTTCCGCCGAGCCGGTTTCTGCGCTACGTGTCGAGCGATTCCCCGCACTCTCGGGTGCGAGACCGGCCGCGCCTGTTGCTCCGGGAGACACCGCAGCACTGCTCTATACCTCGGGCACCACCGGTGTGTCCAAGGGAGTGTGTTGCCCTCATGCCCAGTTCTACTGGTGGGGCGTCAATGTCAGTGAGCAGCTCGGTATCACCGAGAAGGATGTCCTTTACACCTGTCTGCCGTTGTTCCACACCAATGCCCTCAATACGTTCGTCCAGGCTCTGGTCTCGGGTGCCACTTTCGTTGTCGGCAGGAGATTTTCCGCCAGTCGATTCTGGCAAGAGGTCACCGAATCGGGTGCTACGGTCACCTATCTGCTCGGTGCGATGATCAACATCTTGTGGTCCCGTGAGCCAGGTCCCTTCGACCGTGCCCACCGGGTGCGTATCGCGTTGTCACCGGCCACACCGGCCACCTTGTTCGAACCTTTCCGGCAGCGTTTCGGGTTCGATCTCAGCGACGGGTTCGGATCCACGGAAACGAACGCGGCGATCAACTCGGCGCCAGAAGCGCCTCGGGCCGGTTATCTGGGGCGCGTGCAACCCGACTTCGACGCGATTGTCGTCGACGAATACGACGTGGAAGTTCCGGACGGTACTCCGGGCGAACTGCTGTTGCGATCCCGTGTGCCGTTCGGCTTCGCCACCGGCTACTTCACCATGCCGGACAAGACCGTCGAAGCCTGGCAGAACTTGTGGTTCCATACCGGTGATCGGGTGGTCCGGGAGCCGGACGGATGGTTCAGATTCGTCGATCGTCTCAAGGACGTGATCCGGCGTCGCGGCGAGAACATCTCCTCGTTCGAGGTCGAGCAGGTTCTTTGTCTGCATCCCGGCGTGAAAACCGCCGCGGCGTTTCCGGTGGCATCGGACATGGCCGAGGACGAGGTCATGGTCTCAGTCGTGCCCAAGGATGGCTACGAACTGCACCCAGCAGACATCGTGGCCCATTGCAGCGACAGGCTGGCCAAGTTCGCTGTGCCCCGCTTCGTCGACATCGTTGCCGAACTGCCCAGGACCGCCAACGGCAAGATACGCAAAGCGGAACTCCGCGAGCGCGGCAGGACCGACACCACATGGGATCGCGAACACATTCACGATCGGTAACACCACTTTCCGTGACGGCAGGGCTGCCGGAGTCTTCGGCTGCCCTGCCGATATTGCGGCCTATCTACGTGGCCACCGATCCGGTGGTGACAGAAAAGACAGTGCACAATGAAGACCCCAGCATCGATCGGGGCGCATCCGTGGCGTCAGTGGCCTCATCGACGTCGTACGCTCCAAGAAATCATTTGTCACGCTGCTGAACACCAGGCGGATGAACCGGTACTGACCGTCGCCGATCGCTCCTATACCGGACGTGACCTCGCCGATGTCGCTGCCCGCTGTGCGCAGTTCTTGCAGCGTCACGGTGTCACACCCGGGGACCGGGTGGTCGTTGCCACCGCCAATCGTCGAGAAATGATCGAACTGTTCCTCGGGTGTGCGTGGAGTGCAGCAGTATTCACTCCTCTCAACCCTGCACTGCGGGGGGAGATGCTGCGCCACCAACTCCGCGCAGCACGCCCTACTGTGGTGGTGTTCGATCGTGTCACCGAGACCAATCTCGCCGAGGCGAGCGATGTATTCGATCACCCGGATCCGGTGTTGGTCCGGATCTCGACAGAGCCGCTGGACGGATATGCCGACGATGAAGTGGATCGACACCACGCTTCGGTAGCGAATGCAGTCGAGTTCCAGCTCGGGGAGACCGGCGCCGAAGCAGTTACGGTAGTGCCGGAGACGACGGCGGCCATCTTGTTCACCTCGGGTACCACGGGACCATCAAAGGGTGTCATCATGCCCCATGGGCAGTTCTTTTGGTGGTCGGTGATCTGCACCGAGCAGTTGCAGTTGACGTCGGCCGACACCTTGTACACCTGCTTGCCGCTATTTCACACCAATGCGTTGACCACGCTGTTGCAGGCGCTGGGCGCCCAGGCACGCGCGGTCATCGGTCCGAAGTTCTCGGTGTCGGCGTTCTGGGACCGCCTGCGTCAGTCCGAGGCCACGGTCACTTTCCTTCTCGGGGCGATGAGCAGCATGCTGTGGAACCGCAAACCCGAGGTGTTCGACAAGGAGAACTCCGCACTGCGTGTGATCCTCGGACCGGGCATCGAACCTGCCATCAAACGCGACTTCGAAGACCACTTCGGAGTCGAAGTGGCCGAGGGCTTCGGCATGACCGAAATCGGAGTGGCGTTCTATACCCCGTTGGGCCAGCACACCGAAGGGTTGCTGGGATTTCCCCATCCGGACTACGAGGTCGCTGTCGTCGATGCCGCGGATTGCCCGCTGCCGGACGGGCACGTCGGTGAGCTCGTCATTCGCCCCCGGCAACCTGCTCTGATCTCGGCGGGGTATTTCAACGCCCCCGAGGCCACGACTTCCTCACGTCGCAATCTGTGGTTTCACACCGGTGATCTGGTGAGGAAACAGTCGGATGGTATGTACCGATACGTCGACCGGCTGAAAGACTCGATACGTCGCCGCGGCGAGAACATCTCCAGCTACGAAGTCGAAGCTGCCTTCCTCGAGCATCCGGAGGTGGCTGCAGCAGCAGCGATCGCAGTACCGAGTGATCTCGGTGAGGACGAAGTGATGGTCTGCTTGCAGATGACCGACGGTAGTACCACCGAGATCGAAAAATTGATGGCATTCGCGGAACCTCATCTGCCGGCCTTTGCGCTGCCCCGCTATGTGCGTATAGTCGCCGCCTTACCGCTGACTGCCAACGGCAAGGTGTCCAAGGCAGTTCTTCGGAACGAGGGTGTCACCGACGACACGTGGGAAAAGCTGTAGCCGTACCACGGGTTCAGCTCCGAGACGAGTGATAGTGCCCCGTGGAGTGGTGGACTTCGGATCGGCTCTGCAGTAGACGTAGTGATCAACGAGTCGTGCTGGATACTATGCTGTTTCGCTCGAGCCGGTCAACGACAACGCCGGTTCGGTAGCGTGC
>NZ_NERM01000060.1:0-7089 GCF_002215235.1 Rhodococcus sp. BUPNP1 | reverse complement strand
GGATGCGGTGGGTGTAGCCGGCGGCCAGCACGCTGCCGGCCACGGCGATCCCGATCGCGGCGCCGATCTCGCGGGCGGCGTCGTTGACCGCGGCGGCGACCCCGTGTTTGGCCTCGGGGGTGTCGGCGACGATGGCATAGGTCGCCGGCGCGGTGCACAATCCCAGGCCCGCGCTCATGATCAGCAGCGGCCACAGCAGGTCGAGGTAGTGCGCGGCGAGTGTCAGCCGGCTCACCAGCACCAGCCCGGCGGCGATGGTGAGCAGGCCGGCCACGGTCATCACCCGTAACCCGACCAGGCTCGACAGCCACGGCGCGATCACCGAGATCACGACCAGCGGCACCACCATCGGCGCCAACGCCAGCGCCGAGGCCAGCGGCCCGTAACCGAAGACCAGCTGCAGGTACTGCACAAGCAGCAGGAATACCCCGAAGGTGACCAGGAACTGGATGGTCACCGACAGCGACCCGGCACCGAAACCACGGCGGGCGAACAACCGCACATCCAGCAGCGGCGCCGCCGAGCGCAGCTCGACGACCACGAAGGCCGCCGTCGCGGCCACGCCGACCCCGGCGGCGGCGGCGACGAGCGGGTCGGCCCAGCCGCGCGCGGGGAACTCGATCACGGCGAACACGATCGCCGCGACAGCGACCGCCACCGCCACCGCGCCCACCCAGTCCACCTGCGGATGCTCGCGCTGGCGGGACTCGGCGATGGTGCACGCCAACCCCGCCAGCACCGCCCCGGCCACGGTCAACCCTACGAACACCGATAGCCACGACCATCGTTCGAGCAGCACCCCGGCACCGAGAATCCCCAGTATCGCCCCGGATCCGGCGACCCCGGCCCATATCCCCACCGCCCGGCCGCGATGAGCGGGGGCGAACCCTGCAGTGAGGATCGACAGCGTCGAGGGCATCACCAGCGCGGCGCCTGCCCCGGCCAGCGCGCGCGTCGCGATCAACCAGGCCGGGTCGGACAGCAGCAGCGGCAGCGCCGAGGCGGCGGCGAACACCACCAACCCCACCACCAGCACCACGCGGCGCCCGTAACGGTCACCGACGGCGCCGGCGGGCAGCACCAGACACGCCAGCACCAGCGTGTAGCCGTCGACGATCCAGGTCAGCTGGGCTTGGGTGGCCCCGGTCGCAAGCGCGATCTGCGGCAACGCCGAATACAACGCCGCCATCGCCGCGACCACCAGCGCCACCGCCAGGCACGACACCGCCAGCATCCACCACTGGGCCCTGGTCCAGCGGGCGATCTCGACAGTGTCCGTTCCGGGTGTGGCCACCGGCACCTCCCCGACTTTGAAGACCAACGGTATCTGTACGAGACCATTCGTATCATAGTGGTTGGGGGGTGGGATAGAGTTCACCCATATCAAGAGTTCAACGACACGAATTCGGAGGAAGGCGCGTCCATGACCGACTCAGGCCCGGCGGCGACCGACCCGCTCGCCGCGGACGACGAGCAGGCCGATCCGCGACTGGCGCGCTCACGCAACCGGTTGCTCGACGCGGCCACCCATCTGCTGTCCACCGGCGGTGTCGAGGCGGTCACCGTCGAGGCGGTCACCCGCGTGTCGAAGGTCGCCCGCGCCACCCTCTACCGGCACTTCGGCAGCACCACCCAGCTGCTCGCGGCGACTTTCGAACGACTACTTCCCCAGGTCGACACACCGACCGGCACCGGGCCCGTGCGTGAGCGGCTCCTGGCGCTGCTCGCCAGCCAGGCCGACCTCATCGAACAGGCTCCGGTGCAGATGACCACCCTGGCCTGGCTGGCGATGGGTTCCATCGGCGAGGACCACCCCGACCCGGCCGCGGTCACCTCGCTGCGCGCGCGCGTCATCGAGCAGTACCGCCACCCGTTCGACCAGATCCTCACCAGTCCCGAGGCCCGCGCGATGCTCGGCGAGCTCGACACCACCTTCGCCATCATCGAACTCCTCGGCCCGATCGTGTTCGCCCGTCTCACCGGATTACGCAGCATCGACCACGACGACTGCACCCGGCTCGTCGACAACTTCCTCACCGCCCACCGAACACCCACGCCAGCAGACACCGCTATCGACATCGCCACGCCGTAACCACGGGCCCCGGTTCCGCGCGGTCAGAACAAGGTGTCGCGCACCCGCAGCGGCCGGTACCCGGTCGGGCCCAGCTGGGCCAGCTCGGCGTCGATGTCGACCTCGATCGCGCCGAAGAAGTTGATGTTGGCACTGTGGGCCGGGCTGATGTGGGCCAGGACCTCGTCATCGATACGCTGCCCGGTCCGGCGCATCTGCTCGACAGCGAACCCGTAATACTCTGTGGTCCAGGCGATCACAGCGTTGGTCGTCAAGGTCAGGCACCAGGCCTGCTCGGTCTGGTCCTCGAGGTGGCGCGCCCGGATCATCCCCTCATGGGCATAGAGCAGGTCGCGGCGCAGCGCGTGCAGCGACTCGCCCTTGTTGAGCTGCCGCGAGATCTTGCGCCGGTAGTCCGGATCGGAGAGGTATCTCGCGGCGTAAATGGTGCGCCGCAGCGCCCCGTACTCCTTGAGCGCCGCGGCCAGGGTGTTCTGCCGCCCCGACGCCGACAGCTTGCCGACCAACAGCGACGCGGTGGCGTGCCCGAACTTCAGCGATCCGGCCAACCGCAGCAGATCGTCCCAGTGCTCGGCGATCAAACCCAGGTTGGCCTTGCGGGTCATCAGCGGGCCCGCGTGCGGGAACCGGGCCTCGGCCTCGGCGCGCGGGCCCGGCCGGTACAGGGTGATCCGCCCCAGATCCCGGATCCGTGGCGAGAGCTGCATCCCGAGCAGGTCGAACAACCCGAAGTTGACCAGGGTGACCCCGTGGGTGTCGGTGGCGTGCTCGGTGATCGGCAGATCGGTGGCGTTGCCCAGGATCTCATCGAGCACGTAGTGGGCTTCGCGTTTGGTCGCCACGATGACCTTGGTGCCGTAGGTGGCGTGGGTGTCGCTGACATGGGTGTAGGTCGACAGGCCCTCGCTGGCGAAATAGCGGCTCAACGGCCGCGCCGTGGTCGACTTACCGCGCGTCGGGAAACGCTGCCCGTCGCTCGACGACAGTGTTCCGGCGCCGAACACCGCGGTCAGCGGCAGCCGCTGGTGGTAGCCGACCAGTACCAGGTTGGCCGCGCGCAGGGTCTCCTCGCGCACATACCACTCGTCGGTCCAGGCCAGGATGTCGTAGGTGATTCCGCACGCCTCGGCCATCCGGGTCAACCCCAGGTTCGTCGAGTGCGCCAGCAGTACCGCGATCAGGTTGCGTTTGAGCTCCGGCGTCCGGGTGGCCTGACCGCCGGCGTGGGTGAAGCAGTCCAGGTAGCCGGTGCGTTTGTCCAGCTCGATCAGCAGCGACACGATCGGCGCGAACGGCAGCATTTCGGTCAGCTCGGCCTTGAGCGTGATCGCCTCGGCGGGAACATCTTCCGCGCTCAGCGGCGAGATCACCAGATCCCCGCCCTCGTCCAGCCGGACCGGGCCGTCCCCGCCGGCCAGCACCTCCTCCAGCTCACCGAGAGCGTCGTGCAGTTCGGCGACCACGGTGGCCAGCGCGACGCCAGGATCGGCGGATCGCCCGACCAGGCCGCAGAACTCAACGCGTTGCGGTTCCCACTGCCCGGTGGTGAGCAGGTAGGCGGCCGGGTCGGCGTAACGGCGCGAGCCCGGCACGAACACATCCCCGCTGCGCAACCCGTCACGCAATCCGAGCAGCACACACAACTCCCAGTAGTGCCGATACGCGGTCGCGCTGCCGGATTTGCGGGCCTCGTCGAGGTAGCCGCGCCACTTCATCGGCACGAACCCGGTCGGGGCGTCATCGAAGACCTTGCGCCGCCCGGTCGCGTTCAACTCGCGCAGCATGTTCACCGCGATCAGCAACTCGGTCGCGGCGGTACCGCCGCAGAAGCGCACCGCTTCGAGCACCGCGGGGGTGAACTGACGCAGGTAGTTGTAGGAGGAATCCAACGCCGCCAGATGCCCGTGATCACGCGGCAACCTGGGCTTGGCCTGGGCGATCGCCGCGCGCAGGCGCTCCCACCCGATCTTCTCGCCGCGGATCAGCGCACCGATCTCCTCATCCGGAACGCCGGGGTCGGTGACGATTTCCAACAGATCGTCCAGCAGCGCCTGACGGTCCTCTCCAGTCTTTCCTCGTTCGGCCAGCCGCTGCTGCATCTTCCGTTCGGCAGCACCGAATTTCACCGAGATCGCCTGATCGAACAACGCCACGACCTCATCGAGGACATCGGTGCCGGACTGGGCCAGCACCGTGAGCAGGATCGGATACCGGCGTTGCGGATCCCGACGTTGCAGCGCTTGCGGACTCAGGCGCCGGCCCATCGTGGCCAAAAACCGGCGCCGCTCGGCGGGCAGCACCGACATATCCAGCCGATCAGCGCCCAACCCGCGCAGGAAACCCAGCTTGTCGACCTCGGCGCGGACCGCGGCCGCCGAGGCCTCCACCGGCCCGGTCGACAGCCACCGCAACCGCGAGATCCCCAGCGAAGCGTCGGTGACAAGCAAGCCGTCCAACTCCGCGCACCGCGCCGCAGTGAACTCGTGAGCGAGCCGGTCATAGGTTTCGGTCTGGGCCTGGTGGCGGGCGTGGGCGACCCGCTCGACCACGGTGACCGGGCCTGGCCGGATCACCTTCGCCGAGATCAGATACTCACACGCCAGCCGGAACAGCAGAGTCGGGGAATCGTGCTCCATCGCCCGCGCGAGCAGGAACTCATCGAGCTCCTTGAACTCGAGCGCACCGACCGCACGCCATCCCAGGTACCGCGCGGCCAGGCGCACATGCTCGGTGCGGGTCTTGGCTCGCCTGCCGTAGGCACCGATCACCACCGGATCCAACCGCAACTGCTCGGCGACACGAGCCACCGCCACCGGCGGAGCCGTGACCAGCCGATCCGGCACGAATCCCAGCCACGGCAGCGTACACAACGCGATCGCCAAGCCCAGCCGCTCGGCTGGGCCCCGGCCCCGGCCCGGATCCACGAACGCCAGATCCGCAGGCGTCAGCGTGAAGTACCGGAACAGCTCCTCGCGGCTGATCTCCGGGAATCCCCGCAGTCGTTCCAACTCCTCGTCCGCGAACATCCGCGTCGCCACGACCTCAGCCTCCACCAGCACCGACCAACATCATCATCGGCAGTCAAGCACCAACCAGTCGACAGTGCATGCCGAACTCGAAACCCCGTGCCCACCAGTCGGATACGCCAAATCCGCCCGATTTCCGGCGGATGCTACGGCTACCCCTAGGCGGCGGCGGTGCCTGCGTCTCGTTCTGCGAGGTCGGCGGCGGTGTAGCTCGGGGGTCGGTCGGCTTCGTGCAGCATGGGTCCGAAGATCGTGCGGCAGGTCTGGCAGGGGGTGAGTTCGTCGGTGACGGGCTGTTTGCATCCGGGGATGATGCACTCGGCGAACAGGGATTCGGCGGTCATGGCGTCCTCGCGGCGAGTGGGGACCGGCGGCCGCGAGGGGGTCGCGGCCGCCGGATGTGGGTTACTGACCTGGGCGGATGGGGGTGTGGGCGTCCTCGGCGCGGGCGTCGGTGATCTTGTCGTAGGGCAGTCGGTCGGTCCAGCTGTAGGCGGTGGCGACGGTGACCGACTTCGCGTTGACTCGGATCACCTTGTGCCAGGTGCCGGAGCAGTTGACGAAGTATCCGGGGCGTAGGTCGGCGCGGCTGTAGAGCTTGGGGCCGTCGGTGGCGTCCTGTTCGGCGCGTACTGCGGTCCAGTATTCGATGTCGCGCTCGAGTTCGGCTTTGTTGAGTTCGAGTTGGTGCATGTGGTTGCTGGTCTCGGCGGTGTGTCCGGCAGCGCGGTACTTGGTGAGGTGGCGTTCGATGCTGCGCAGTTCGGCGCTCTGTCGTTCGATGCGGCGGTGGATCACTGCGGGGGTGTAGCGGTGATCGGTGCTGCGGGCGGCGATGCGGGCGGATTCGGCGGCTGAGCGGGCGGCGGCGTCGGCTTCGATCGCGGCGCGGGCGGTGGTGTGGGCGCGGTCGAGGGCGCGGCGGTGGCGTCGTTCGCTGTGATGTCCCACT
Organism: Rhodococcus sp. BUPNP1; assembly: GCF_002215235.1. NCBI lineage: Bacteria > Bacillati > Actinomycetota > Actinomycetes > Mycobacteriales > Nocardiaceae > Rhodococcus > Rhodococcus sp. BUPNP1. The sequence continues at coordinate 1,019 of NZ_NERM01000060.1, read as the reverse complement.
TTGATGGGTTCTCCGCCTTCGGGCAGTGCGGCACAGGCGTGGTCGTGGCGTGCGTGGGCGGCGTCGGCGGCGGTGGCCTTGCGTTCGGCCTTGGCTGCGAGGGCGGCGGCGCGGTCGGTCAGACGCTCGTTGCGGTCGTGGTGGGCGTCGGTGCCGTCGCGGAGGGTGGTGTCGATGTCGGTTTCGACGTCGTAGCCGGCGGCGCGCAGGGCGGCGGCGGTGTGTTCGATGCGGGCGAGGTGGGGGGCGCGGTCGCGGCTGTGCGGGATGTACCAGGCGGTGATGCTGCGTCCCCATTTCCAACCTGCGGTTTTGAGGATCGGCGCGGTGCCGTCGCCTTTGCTGGTGCCGTCGATGATCGTGCCCTCTGTGGGGGTGTGCGTGATGGTGAGCATGTGGGCGTTTCCTGTTCGGGTCGGTAGTGCGCGCCGGTGGGGAGTCGCGGTGACTCCCCACCGGCGCGGAATGTGGATCAGTACTCGGCGATGAAGACCGGCCAGTGGGGGCCGGGGCGGGTGGTCCAGCGGAGGATCGGCCGCCAGTAGGTGGTGGTCCGGTAGGCGCGTTCCTCGTGGTGGGGGCACATGACCCACTCACCGTCGGTGTGGGTGGCTTCGGTGGTGCAGCCGTTGTAGTCGCACCACTGGTCGGGAAGCTCGAGTGTCTGGACGGGGGCGGGAGTGGTCATCGCGTCTTTCCTTCCGGGGGTCAGCTGAGGCCGGATTCGATTGCGGCGCTGATTTCGTCCTCGGTCATGCCTGCGGCACGGGCGGCGGCCTTGGTGTCGCGGGACTCGGCCAGGACTACGGAGATGTCCTGGCCGGTCGAGATGTTCTCGAGCAGGGCATCGATGTCGCGGCCGAGGTTGTGGAGCTTCGCGGTGATCTCTTCCTTGTTCATGCCTCTAGTTTACATCTGTTTTGATGCTTTTTCGATGTTTTGTTGGTGCTTTTATGGTGCTTTTATGGTGACGCTGGTCACACGTTTTTAGGCTCTGACCTGCGGTTTTGCGGGTGCGT